>RFFU01000073.1 GCA_003697085.1 Candidatus Hydrogenedentota bacterium | reverse complement strand
GCCATCGCAAACCCCGTGATCGAGCCTCGCCGAAGCGACCCGTGCGTCCCCTGAAAATGAAAAAAGAAGGAGAGAAAGGCCGAACCGAGGTGCCAGCCGGGCTCCAGGGACAATAACACGTCTCCGACATTGAGAACGTGCCCCGTCAATCCTCCGTACAACCGATCGACGGCGTACGGATACCGTTCCTCCAACGTCCCCGCGAACCACCTGCGCGCGGGAATATATCCCATGGAATCCGTCCAACCCGAATCGATGGCCCGCCAAAGGAAGGTGTCGTAACGAAGCGGATCTCCGATAACCGGCTCGTAGAGATACCACGGCCGTCCTTCCACCACCTTTCGCTGAATCCGAGCCTCACCCTTCTTCGAAAAAACCGTTATCACGCCGGACTCTTCGTAGGCCGTCAATTCGATTCCTTTCCGCCACGCCAATTCCCGCGCCACCTTCCGCTTATACCTCGTATAAAGATAGCCCGTGCTGATCAATCCCGTCGGCAGGATCGCCACCCCCGACTCTCCCTCGATCACTCCCTTCGGATGCCATCCGGCTTTCTTGAGATAGCGTTCGACGGGCACCCGTCGTGTCGGAATCCTTTCGTTTCCGTGATCCGAAAAGAGGAACACCTCCGCGTTCGGATGCGTTTGGACGAACGTATCGATCATGACGGAAAATTTCTTCAGCCACCGATGCGCAACCTTGGGCCGCTCATGGTGGAGGAGGGCATCGGTCGAATCGATATGCGCCAAAAAAACACCCGTGTCGAGCCGGGCCAGCGCTCGTTCCACCATATCGATGTCCTTCCACGCCCACCGACCCCAGAGATAAACCATTCCGCGATCGATCATAGGAGTGATGAAATCGTATAGTTCGAACCAGATCGAAACCGCGTCGGCCGAGGAAATACCGCCGACAAGTCGGTTTTGTTTCTTGTCGTAATAACGAAGACCGTAGCCCGGAGCATACGGAACGTGGAAGAACTCCGTCAGCATCACCTCCGTTATCGCCGGAAACGTGCTGATCAAAGGAGCCGGTTTATGGAAGGATCGAAAAAAGCCCTCCTTTCTCAAATCCTGAATCATATCCAGGGGAACCCCGTCCAAACAGATCAGGACCGTCAGCGACGAGGTATCAGACAAGGGAAGCGGATGGTGGGAATCCGCCGCGGCGGAGGAGAGAGGAAAAACCGCGAGCAAAAGAAACGAAAGCACGTATGTCGCAGGAACGTGAAACGACGTTTTGTAACGTCGAACTCTCCGGTTCGCGTTGCTTCGTTTCGGTCCGGTGGACGTTCCCCTCGGCCGAATATCCTTCATTGGCGGCGGCTAAGCACGCACTCTTTGCGGCCGGACTCCCCTCAACTCCCTCTTCAGCCGTTCCAAGACCTCTTCGAGCGACGCGCCGCGTATTCGTGCTCCCGAGGCCTTGCGGTGGCCGCCGCCTCCCAAGGCGCGGGCGGGCTCGAGAACACTTTCATCGTGAACACTGCGCAGCTGCACCCGGATATAATCCGGAGCCAATTCCCACAAAACGGCCGCGTACTCCACCTCGGGACACAACGCAAGATCATCGATCACCCCCTCCGCCTCCTGTATATCCCATCCCCTCTTCTCCAGTTCCGCGGGCCGGATCACGCCGTAAATGAGATTGTCCTCGATCACAACCTTACGATAAATCTCGCCGCGGATCCGTAAGCGCGAGAGGGTCTCACGGGCGAAACAGTATTTCCCGATCAATGGTACGTCCAACCGCCCGGCCTTGATCAGTTCCGACGCAATGCGGAAGGAACGCGCGGAGGTGTTCCCGTAGCGGAACGAGCCCGTGTCCGTGCTGATTCCCACATAGAGAGCCAATGCCGCACTTTCCGGCATCCGAGACAGTTTCCCCGAGCAGAGGTCGAAGAGAATCTCGGCCGTCGCCGAAGCCGTCTCGTCGATGACGTGAAAACCCGGTATGCGTTCCTCATCCCGATGGTGATCCACCACGATCACGTCCCGCGCCGCTTCGATCACCGCGACAAGGTCCCCCACTCGGACCGGATCGGAACAATCGAGAACGATAACAAGATCCGGTGGACGGGGTATCCCCGAGGCCGCCCTCACCGGCGTGAATTTCTCCGCGCCCGGCAGAAAACGCAGAAACTTCGGAACCGCGTGACGCGTTACCACGTTCACGTCCTTACCGTAGGCGCGAAGAATGTGGTAAAGGGCAAGTGTAGAGCCGACGGCGTCGCCGTCCGGATCGATATGACTGACAAGCGCTATGGATTCGGCGGCATCGATTCGACTCCAAAAACCAGAACGCAGTCGAGTAAAGGGTGTCTCCCTCATTCCTCCGCTTCTTCCTCTCTCCCCTTCAAAACAGACTGGAAGAATCGCTCGAAGAATTCGGAAGGTCCTCGAACGGATAATCCAGAAAAGCCTCGACGACTCGAGGGTCGAAATGGCTCCCGGCGCAACGGCGCAACTCTTCCAGCGCTTCCTCGACCTTCCTCCCCTGAGAATAAGGTCGGGTCTGGTTCATCGCGTCAAAGGCATCCACCACGGCCAATATACGCGCTCCCAACGGAATCTCCTCCCCGGCAAGCCCCGCGGGATAACCGTTTCCGTCCCAGCGTTCGTGATGGTGCCTCACGATCGGCGCCGCATCCCGAAGAAATTCGATCCGCTCCAGCATCGTCGCTCCGATTTCAGCATGCTTTTTCATGATCTCCATCTCCGAATCCGTCAATTTCTTCGGTTTCAAAAGAATCTGGTCCTGAATGACCAATTTCCCGACATCGTGAAGAAGACAGGCGAATTCCAGAGTCCGCCTGTCTTTCGGAGAAAACCCCAGGCGTTCGGCGATATGATTCGCGTAACGAACAAGACGCGCTGAATGTCCCTTGGAATCTTGGTCTCGCGTCTCAAGCGAATCGGCAATGGCCCGGATTGCCGCGCGGTAGGCGCGTTCGTTGATTTCCAGCGCCCGCGCCTGCTCGATCGACAAACCGATACCCGAAACGAATTCCTTCATTGAATCGATCTCTTTCTCGTCGAATTGAATGCTGGCGGCGGGACCGTGAGCCACCACCACGCACCCCAACAACGTCCTTCCCGAAAACAGCGGAAAAACGACGAAATCTCCGATCCGGCGGGAAGGAGTCAGAGTATCTCCCGTATGCTCCGAAAAGATCGGTCTTCGCTCTGTCAAACACGTGTTGATCGCCCTCAGAATCTTCGATTCCGTCGTTCGTATCCTCGATTCCGCCTTCTCTCCGGCCGCTTCGAGAGGCACGACCTTTCCGGCACCGAGGCGCTCGGGTAATCCCTCCGCGATCTCGACAACAAGATGATCTCCCCGTTTCAGAAGTACCGCGACGCGCTCGATCCCGAACAACCGGGAAAAGGATACCACGACCTCCTGAAGTATTTCGGAAACCGAACGACGATCGCCGACCTTGAGGGAAAGCGAATAAAGCGCTCCGGAACACTCCAGCGAATCGAGAAGGTGGCGGTTCGAATCGGCGAGATCATGGGAGAGTCTCACGAGACGGAGGATCGAGACGATAATCTTCCCCAGCGTTTCCAACAACGATATTTCGACCACCGTGTAGGGCTCCGGGTCACGCCGATAGACACACAGGATGCCTTCCGGTTTTTGCCCGGGAACGGCGATGGGAGCCGCCATCAGAGCCCCGTACTTCCCCGAAGAAAGCGTTACAAATTTCGGATGCGGTTTATCCGGAGAATGAACTTCGACCCGGCCGCTTTGGAAGGCTTCTCCCGCAACACCTTCTCCCGCCCGAAAACGCCTTCCGGGAACGGCGATGTCTTCTTTTTCGTAAGCCGCAATCGAAATGATGCCTCCCCTATTCATCTCACTGAAAAAGAGGGATCCTCCGCTTGACTCGGTGATTTCCACCGCCAATCCCACCAGATGGCGGTAAAACTCAGGCAAGCGCGCAAGGTCGTCCACGTGAAAATCCTCGTTCACGAGTTTGATCACGCGGCGATACAACAACAATTCATGCCGTGTCGGAAGTCCCGACACACTTTCCCCGATCCGACCTCTCTTCTCTTCGGCGCGTACCATCCTCGTTCCTGCTTCCACCGGAGGAGAATATGACTTTCACCATTTCAAGTCCAGGTTTTCAAGTATGGCCGCCGCGATTTCACAATATGTGATCCGGAATCCCCCGTGCCGAGATAGAGCCACCGAGATGAAACGTATAAATAAATATGGAACTACTCGTTGATCAAGGTGAAATGCCGTTCCCTCATTCCCCGAGGAATATGAAACACGGAGACACGGAGATCTGGAAAAATACCTTTTACAGTCGCTTCAGGAGTGTTAAAAAGGAAATTGCTGTTTCACCCAGCGGGTGAAACGCGAAAATTCCCTATTGACGAGGTTTCGACATGACAGCGAAAGCAAACAGACTTTCCTTCGAACTCAATCCAAATCTAATCATTCTCTGATCACGGCTCACGCCGGAGGGTATGCTTCGAAGATGGATGAGTGTCCTAAACGCCGCTACCTGGCCATTCGCATCATCAAGAAACAAGGGGAGTTTTTTCGGATGGGACCGATCGAAAACATTTCGCGATCGTGGCGAATCGCGAGGGGGATGGCTTGAACATATTACAGTGGCATCGCAAGAAAGCAGGGACGTTCGAGCATGTTCACGGTGTGGTCGGAAACGAGTTCGCAGGCGGCGTTATTCCGAGCAAAAGATTCGGTGCGAAGGCGGCGTGGTTTAGAGCGAACACGATTCTCTACAATTTACTTTCCGCGCTACGCAAACTCGCGTTGCCGAAAGAGTTCGCGAAAGCAAAACCAAAGCGTTTACGCTTTAAACCGTTCAATACCGTTGGTCGAGTCGTCCATCACGCGCGTGAATCTCTCCTGCGCTTAACGGAGGACGCCGTCCAAATTGTGTTTACGATCGAACCCGCGTTCGAATTCACTGCTTCAAATTGGCAACCTGAATCGAAACACCTCGAATCAATTCCGACTCCAACACGGGAGGTGCGTCCCAAAAGTCCACTTTCGCTGATTCATGGAAGACGCTCGCTAAAGAAGTTGGTTATCCACCTCGTCAAAAGTGACGACACCGGGAAAAACTTTATTTTTCCGCGCTAAAATTTCAGCCACACGCCCTCCTCTTGGCAGTACTCGTGTCGGAGCCAGCAGGTGCTGGGACTTGGATTCTTGTCCGGCGGATCTTTCCACCGCACAACCGAGCGGAGGCCCCACAGGATACCTTCGAAGACATCTCGTTTCCGCTTTCAAGACCGCCGGGTGCTAAGGGAGGCATAACACGACCCGGCGGAAGGAGGTTCCTCCGAAAATTTGACGGCATTGTTTTCGTCAGTATTATTTCCTTTGCGTTCCAATCACTTCCTATAAAGGGCTTTGGAGACGCCTTGGAGGAGAAATGTGCGGCATTGTCGGATATATTGGATTTGCTGGTGCACACCGGCATATTAATGTTAATCTTGAAGCGGCGCAAAAAGCGATAAAACATCGGGGCCCGGACGAGCAAAATATAACTGTCGGCCCCAATTACCGCGTAGCGTTCAATCGGCTCTCGATTAATGATTTATCTCACCGTGGCATGCAACCCTTTTCTTATGATGATGTATACGTTTTTATTAACGGCGAAATTTATAATTATGTGGAATTAAGGCGGAGATACCAAAGTGATTTCATCCCTCGATCTCAGTCGGACGTTGAAATAGTCCCTTTTCTTTATGCAAAACAGGGTTTGAATTTTCTGAACGAAGTCAACGGAATGTTTTCGATGGTAATAATCGATAATAAACGTGGTTGCAGTTTTCTTATCGTTGATAGGTTTGGGGTCCGGCCAATGTATTACACTCATCAGAAAAACGTGCTCTATTTTTCTTCTGAATTAAAAGGATTGGCCGAAATGATCCATTTGGAACCTGATCCTCTAAGCATTCGCATTGCGGCAAATATTACAAGCTATCCTTATCCCTTGACTCCCTTTCGAGAAATAAAAAGGCTGGGCGCCGGACGACTGGTGGTTTTCAGAAATGGAAAACTTGAGAGCCGCCGGTGGTATTTTCCCAACATAACAGGAATAGTTACAAGTGAGGATGAGGTTCGGAAAAATTTTTTTCGGTTATTTGACAGATCTGTATCGCTTCGACTTCGGGCGGATGTGCCTATCGGCGGTTATATCAGTGGGGGCCTTGATTCTTCTCTAATCGTATCCACAGCTTGCAAAAAATACGGAAGGCCTTTCCACCTTTATACGGCGGTATTTAGGGGGAAGGAAATACTTCAACCGGCTGACGTTGACAATCGTAACAGTTCCCAACTGGCCAAAGAACTCCCCTTTGCTCGACACCACCGCGTAGAAATTGATTTTGATGTCTATCAAAAAAATATCGTGAGAATCGCCGCCCTACACGATGAAATCCTTTTCAATAATGGCTCTTTTATGTTTTACTTGCTTGCTCGTGAAGCCCGAAAGGATGTCAAGGTGTTGCTGGATGGGGTTGGAGGCGATGAGATTTTCGGCGGGTACCTGGTCCAGAAACCACGTCTCATGCGGCAAATCGCGAGTATTTTCGTCAAAATAGGTTCACTGCGATTTCTCTATTCTCCATTTGCTTTTCGCCAAATTGCACGCTTACATCCCCAGCTCGCCACTTCTTATAAATCCTTTACGAATTTTCCATTGTGGTTTGCCGAAAGATTCACCGTCATTCCAGCCTATTTAATGGGGGCGGATTATGACGAACCAGGAGAGATTCTTACGGAACTTTCCAGGAAATCAATTCAGGTGGCAAGTTCACTTGTTCAGTCGGATTACTGGAATGCAATGCAATTTTACGGGTATGATTTTGTTGTAAATTTCCAAAACGTTCAGTCTGACAGAGGAGCAATGGCTTACTCTATTGAAGGGAGAAACCCGTTTCTCGATTTTGAACTTGTGGAGTATATGATGAAGGTGGACAGCACAATGAAACTTCGGGGAGGACAAAAAGGATTGATGCGGCGTTTAATTCGCGACAGGGTCCCAAATTACATCGTTGAAGCTCCAAAAAGCGGGCCGGCGATGCCGATTAACATATGGCTGAGAAACCATCCCTCCACAGCGAAAAGGATTTTTTCGTATATTCGATCGAAAAAGGAAACAATCGAATATCTTTTAGGCGAACACGTCGCCGCCGAAGCCACGAAGAAACCAGAAGAAAGCAAAATCCTTCGGCACGGAGTTAGGCTTCACGCTCTTTTGGCTCTGTTGATTTGGAGCCGTAAGTACTTGGAAAAAAAATGCGTTGACTTAGACGAACCCCTCCTCGACTTTATGATGCATTGAGGCGGGCCTACCTCAACACCCCCTTTTAAGCGCCTTCTCAATATATTATATCCAACATTCGATCAGTCCGTACCGGCTTCCCCCTCGCTTCCGGCGGTAATACCTCGTTCTTACTTCCGCCCTCTTCCCCCTCTTCTCATACGCCTTTTCCAACTCTCGCGCGGCTTCTTTAATCCTCGCCTCCGCCGAAAAGATGACCACAGGCCTCGTCCATAGCGGCGTACGAAAGAGAATGTCAGCAATCTTCTCGATCCTC
>RFFU01000072.1 GCA_003697085.1 Candidatus Hydrogenedentota bacterium | reverse complement strand
TTCAGCGCCTGGAAGTTTTCGCTGTGGACGAGCAGGCCGTCGGTCTTCTCGTCCAGGCCGTCGATCGCGTCGAGCAGGCGCGCGGTGAACTCGTCGTCGAAATGGCGCGTGTCCACGACGAGCGTCGGGTTGGCTTCGAGAAACTCGACCGTGAGCAGCTCCGAATACGCCACCGTGAAGAGGTCGCCCTTGCCGGTCTGCTCGTCGATCGCATAAAGCCGCAGCCACTCCTCGCGCTGCGCGTCGTTCGCGGCGATTTGCTTCAAGAGCCACTTGCGCTCCTTCTCGTCCTCGATATCGAGTATCGTCTTCAGCGTCACGCACCAGAAGGTCTCGACCACGAACTTCTTCTTGAGCCATAACTTTTTCTGGAAGTTCTCGAGTTGTTCGAGAAAGGCGATGATCTTTCCGGCGATCTTCCGGATGACCTTGATCTTCGCCAGCAACTGGTCGAGTCGCTCGGGCGTCGTCTTCTCGATGTCGTCGAGGTGCATCACCTCGTTCTTGATGTAGAAGTCGAGTTCGCGGCGCAGAAAACCACCCAGGTCTTTGTGGATGAAATAGTCGAAAGTGTTGCGGGCGGTGTACCGGTTGATGTGGGCGCGAAGGCGTGTGTAGTCGGCCGTCTCGCCGTTCGCTTTCACATACGGCTTCCCGAGTTCGGACAACCATTCGACGAACACCTTCGCCGTCTTGCCCTTCTGCATCGCGTCGATGATGCGCTTCTCGGCGATCTCGTTGAGCGCCTTCTGGTCGGGCGGCTTGGTTTTGCCGTTGCGTACCTCCTCCGGCCAGTCCTCGAGCGTGGCGGGCCGGTACTCGAAACGGCAGATAAGTTGGTCGTCTTCGATCGCTACGAGGTTATCCGCGGCCGGGACGAAGACGCGTTTCTGCGATTCCTTGACATTGCCGTGCTCCCCCTCGGCGGCGTCTTTGATCCGGAAATGGACCCGCATCGGGTTCTTCTCGTCGCCGGGCCGCAGGCAGAAGGCGTAGTCCCGCAGGTATTCGCTGGTCTTGATGTAGTACTGGTCGTGGTTCGCCCAGTAGAGTTTGACCTCCTCGCCCTCGTAGGGAATCGCGTAAACGCCCTCCTTGTAGACCCGGCGGCTGATGAAGTCGCCTTCGTGGTAGTAGCGCCGGAAGAACCGGAAGAGGTGGTCGAAGACCTCGCCCTCGGCCGCGGCGCGGTCGAAGGCCGATTCTAGTTGCCGCTTGAGCGCCGGGTAACGGTCCTTGTACTTCGGGATGGCCTCGGGCGAATCGAAACCGAGTTCGGCGGCTTCTTTTTCCATCTCCTCTAGTTCGCGGCGGACCTCCTCGGCCGAGGTCGCCTCGAGTTCGGCGAACGACTCGTTCACCTGCGGCAGCAGGTCCTCGTCGAGAAACTTCGTGATCTCGGCGCTTCGCGCATGCATAATCCGGTAAAGCCCGAAATCGAGATCCGGCCGGTCGAGCTGAAATAGCGTCTTCAGCAGGCCTTTGAGTTTTTCAAATCTTGGGTTCGTCATCGTTCCCGTTCCCTCCGGTGGGGAAGTTTATCCGCTAATCCAGGAACTGTCCCGCACGACATCGTCGCCCTCACACCACCCTCCAGCGGATCGTGAAGATCTCTTCGTGTTCTGTACCGCTCGAGAGACGCTTCTCGAGTTCCTCGATGAGTTCGTCGCGTTTCTCAGCGATTTTGTCCTCGACGCGGAAGATCTCCTTCCGCTGACGGCGCATCTTTCGTTCGAGGATGCGCATCTTTTCCTGAATGTTCTTCTGCTCTTCAAGCGACTCCGCGCGCCGGGCTTCGCGCCGGAGAACCTTGATTTCCTCTTTCGTGTCCCGTAGAGCCTTTTCGGCCGCGAGAACCATGTCGTCGGCCCACTTCTCCAAGCGCTCGCGCGCCTCCTGGAAGTGCCTGTTGTTCTCCTCGAGTGATCGGCTGATCGTTGCGGCGCGACGACGCGCGGCCTCGGCCTGAAGCCGCTCGAGAACTTCCGGCGGGATCTCCACGGCGCCAGAGACACATCCCGAAACGCCGAGCATCTTCTCCAGTGTTTCCTGATCGATCGTCTCGCCGTTCTCGGTTATGCCCGTGAAGAGAAGGTACTCCTCGTCCTCGTACGACCGGATCAGCAGCCGCTCGAGCGTAAGCCAGCCCGATCTGCCTTTCAGCGCCTCGACGACGCTCACCTTCGTCGGGTGGTTCGTGATCTCGAAGGCGATCTCCATACAGGGGGTATCGAGCGCCTTTGCGGTCTCGACCACCCATTCGCCGAGCGGATGCGACAGGCGGTAGAGAAAACGATCCGATTTTTTTCGATCGGCTGGACCCTCGTGAATCAGATGGTAGTTTCCCGGCGCCACGCCCTGGATCGGAGGATCCCGAAGCGTGAAAGACAGCGATTCCTCGTTGAAATCGGCCCGGTCCTCGAGAACAAAGCGGGTCACCAGCCAGAAACGCTTTCCGAAGCGATCGAGGCGGGTTTTGGCATCTTCCAGTCGGAGCCGCAGTCGTTCATGGACATCCTCGTCGAAGTGTTCGAGAAGTTCGCGGCGGGTTTTGTCCATGCGTGCCCGGATGGATTCCTCGAGTTCCTTTTGAAGCGCCGCGAAGGCCGCGTCGATCTCTTCGCCGGTGCGGCATTTCGAGTAGATTTCCAGAATCCTCCGCTCGAAATCGAGACCCGACTCGATTGCGCCGAGTATCTCGTCCGACGCGCCGAAGATTCCCGAGAAGAGACGGAACTTTTCGCTCAGAAGTTCCAGGATTCTTCGGTCCGCGTGGTTTCGTTCGTTCAGAAAATTGATGACGACGACGTCGTACTTCTGGCCGTACCTGTGACAACGGCCGATCCGTTGTTCGACCCGTTGAGGATTCCAGGGCAGGTCGTAGTTGATGACGAGTGAGCAGAACTGAAGATTGACGCCCTCAGCGCCGGCTTCGGTTGCAATCATGATGGAGGCCTCGTCGCGAAAATGTTCGATGAGCGCCGTCCGGACGTCAATTGCTCTGGTACCGGTGCTCCGTCCTTCAGCCTCGGCCTTCGTCTTCCAAGCTTCGTAGATGGCGGTGGCTTCGGGTCCGCTGTTCGATCCGTTGAAGACAACCACCTTCCCCTGGTAGCCGTTCGATTCGAGAAACTGTTTCAGGTAGTCCTGGGTCTTCCGGGATTCCGTAAAGATGAGCGCCTTTTCGGCCGCACCCAGAGTCCGCATTTGTTCAAAGCCTGCGGAAAGAGCCGTCAAAAGAGCGGTCGTCTTGGTGTCCTTCCCAAGACGACCGGCCCAGGCAATCAGGCGGTCCAACTCCGCAATTTCGGCTTCCAATCGTCGGCGATCGAGTGTCTCTTGGGAGGGAGGGGGCTCTCTCTCATCGGCGGATTGATCCATTCCGTCCTCTTCCAGAATCTCGTCGAGGAGATCCGGTTCCAGTTCCTCGTCGAGAACGATCTTTTCGACGAAATCCCTTTCCGTCGCTTCCCTGTCGCGCTCTTTCGCCAGGCGATCCAGTCGCGCGCGGATCATCTCGAGGGTGGCAACAATGGCCGGCGTGGAGGAGGCCAGAAGTTTGTAGAGAATCAGTTTTGTCAGGTGCTTCTGCCGTGTCGGAATGGCGTAGGAATCCTCGCGTTCAAGAAAGTCGGCCACCGCGCGGTAAAAGGCCTCTTCGTCGTCCGAAGGATGGAAGGGCTGAGTTATGGCGCGACGCTCGGTGTAGCGGATGTACTCGGTAACCTGGTTTCGAAGAGTGCGTTTCGCGATCGGCGCCAATCGGCGCCGCAGTTCGCCGAGATCGGCCCCTGTGCCCATGAACTGCGAACGAAAGGCTTTGATGTCTCCGAAAATCCGGTCATCGATGATGGTCGAGAGACCGTACAGTTCGAGGAGCGAATTCTGAAGCGGGGTCGCTGTCAAAAGGAGTTTGCGGCAGTCCTCGGTTGCCCAGCGGACGCTTTGGCCCAGGACATTGCTGGGCCGATAGGCGTTGCGGAGTTTGTGGGCTTCGTCGATGACGACGAGATCCCAGCCGACGGAGCGAATGCGATCCCGGACGCGATGGGCGTATTGATAGGACATAATGAGGATGGCGGGTTCCCGAAACGGATCTTTCGCATTTCGCTGGGCTTCGCGCATGGATCGGGCGTCGAGAATCAGTGTCGGAAGATGAAACTTTTCCTCGAGTTCCAGAGCCCACTGCTTCCTCAGGGATGCGGGGCAAAGCACCAGCAACCGGCGCTTCCGTTCGGCCCAGAACTGACAGAGCACGATCCCGGCCTCGATGGTCTTCCCGAGCCCGACTTCATCGCAGAGGATTGCGCCTTTCGACAGCGGTGAGCGGAGCGCGAAAAGCGCCGCCTCGATCTGGTGCGGATTGAGATCCACGGAAGCCTCGAAGAGGGTCTGGGAAAGACGATCGAGATCCTTCCGTCCGCGCCGTGTGATGTCGAAGGCGTAGTAGCGGGTTTGGTGTGGGGTTAAATTCACGAAAGGGAGTATAAGAAATCGGCCTCACGGAAAAAAGGTTTTTAGGCGACATCCGATGTGCTCGAGTTATCGGTTACGATCCAACTCCTCAAAAACAGATTCCACAAAGTAGGCGACTTTGGCCGGAATCTCTCTGAAGGGGAAGGGAGCACAAAGGATCGATGAGGATTCTAGCGGGAGCGGCGTGTCTGGGAATTGGATTGATCGTGTGGCTTGGGGGAGCCTTCTACAAACGTACGTCGGGCGACACCATAACGGTGCTCGAATTAGGAAACCTCAAGAATCCGAACCATCGCCTCGGCCCGGTTTCCTTGGACCCCGGGATGGATACCGTATCGGCGCGGATGTTTCTAGCCTACACGCAATATACCGGAACGGGAATGACACTCCACTATACGTTCTCCGTTCAGGGACCTACCGGAACCGTACTCGGTCCCAGGACATCCTCCGTGCCGATCGGGAAACAACGCGACGCCAACTACTACAAAAGGTACTCGGAGCGCGTAAAAGACGCTCTCAAGGATGTCGCAAAGGGAGTGTTGTACAACGATGTATATCTCGGGGATTTCACCGCTCCGAAGAAGGGCGCGTACACGATCTCGGTAAACCAGTTGCGTGCGGAGGGTGCCGTGTTACACGACGTCGTTCTCGAACTGAAGAAGGGCGTCGTTCATCTTCCCCGAGCGATCTACTGGGTCTCCGGGGCGATGGCGCTTCTGGGATTCTTCCTGCTTGCGCCGCTGATGGCGGAGATGGCCGGGTCTTGAGGAGTGGGGCGGAGTTCTTCGAAATCGGGGGTCGAAGGTTGACACCTTGACTTTTATGTCCGTTTGATGCGGAGCGGCTCAAACGAGAAGCGAATGCGTACGAATCCTCCGATCCGCAACCGAATAAGTGAATTAGTGAACCTCCGTCCCTCCATCCGTATTCTTTCAGTAACACCCTCTGAACACGGCACGACTGCTATTCACTGCATTGGAGCACGAATTTTTTCGCCGCACAGGTGATTAAACAGCGAACGGGCAATGAGTTCCTGACCGCGACCGTCCGGGTGTATATCCCACCAGAGGCGGGTCGAGAGGATTTCTGGAGGCGCCGTCCTCTCGTTGACGATTCCCAGGTCCGATTCCGAATTCCAAACGGGATAACCGGTTTCCTCGAGCGAGCGGACGACTGCCGCCAGCGCCTCACGGCTGGGAAAGTCGGTGCTGACCACGAAGAACGCCGTCGGGAGATTCCATTTATCGATCACCGCGACGGTTCGCTTCACGCGATCGCGCCATTGGTTCCAATCGCTGTCGGAATAGTGAAATCCGGGAGGGTAAATCGTGGCGAGCCGTTTATCCCACGGAGAGCGCAGGACCTTCCAGCGAATATAGCTGACGCGGATCGCGTTGAAGAGTTGGGAGTGCTTCTTGAGAAAGAAAGTCGTCTTGTCGAAAAGCGTTTGTGGGGAACAAGGGTTCGGCGGCGGCGGAACACCGCTGTCCCGCAAGTCACCGTAAGCATCGGCGTAGAGTTCCCGGCCGTCCACATCGTTGGGAATGACGATAAAGACGACGGTGTCGGGGTTCAAAAGTCGGACGAAGCGGTCCCCGAAGGCCGCCTCCTGGGCGATGTGGTAGCCGTTCACTCCGGCATTCAGGACCTCGAACGGCTTTCCATACTTTTTTCGCAAGAGACGTTCCAGGTGCGCCGCCAGGGTTTGCTCGTTCGGCACACCGAAGCCGAAGAGAACCGAATCTCCCAGGAGAAGGATCCGGGGGCGCCGGTAGGTTCGAGGATCCTGGGTATCGCGCAATCCCAGTTCGTTCGTCTGAACATAGGCACCGGCATAAAATCCACTGAAGAACGGAAGGGGCTCATATCCAACGCCCTGTTGAGAAGACGGAACGAGGAAGCCCGAGCACGGGACCCAAATAAAGCCATACCCACTGAGACGGAGGGCCGCTTCTCCGGCAAGAAGAACGAGACAGGTAGAGACTACCAGAAGAAGGAACCGTTTGAGAATTCTTCCGGAGGAGCCGGTCGAAGCGCGAACTTTCCCCGTCATTGAACAATCCGAAAGGCACGACTCATCGACTGGTTCCAATCGGAAAATCGGTCATAACCCTATTTTACCGTTACGAAAACGAGATAACGACCGAAAGTTTCGGATCAACACCCTTTCCCGCCGAAGACTTCGTATTTTAATGACAACACACACCTCCTGCCGACAGCAGAACATAACAGGACTTACAAATGCGACCGCCATTAATGAAGCATGGTCGGAGCAGGATACTGGTTTTTTGCAACAAGAACAGAGGCGCTTTGAAAACAGATTTCTTCTGAAGACGTCATTCCGAAATCCGGGCAGATAACGGGAATCGTCATTCAACCATCCACAATCGCATAATCGAGGACGCGCAGTTACAACGAAGAGAATTTTCGCGAATATTCACCTAATGCGTGTCGGATTACCGCGATCGAACCCGTTTCGCCCCGAGCCGTTCCCCAACCGGTGATTCGAAACCCATTTTGTGTCCTGCGAATGAACGTCCGACCATCACCGCCGTATAGGGCAGGGGGGATCCCCCCTGCGACAGCGTTGTGTGACGGAAGCGGAGTGTTATACAGCCGGTTCATAATGATGGCCGCAATATCTGCCGAGGTTACCGGCTGGTAAATGTCTCTTCTTTCTTTTAAAACGGGGTCGTAAACGACCAAGGGCACCCAAACCGCACCCAATTCGGGTTGATCGACCGATCGACAGATCACCCCTTCGTCTCCGAGAGGCTCACCGTGATCAGCGGTAACGATGACTAGCGTTCTTCTTCTGTTACCGCTATGGTGAAGACCGTCGAGAAGTTTACGGAGAAAGATATCGAAAGACAACACGGCATCGTCGTAGCGGTCCCGGAAATCTTTCAGAACGTGACCTGTTTTCGGAGAACGCCGCCCGTGAACAGCCTCTGTCCAGACCTCCCAAAAATCCCAGTAAGAATTGTGATCAAGAGGCCGACTCCATACTGGCCCGCTTTCGGGATAGGCGATGATCGGAATATGGAGCCGCAGGTCGTGGAAATAGAGAAAAAAAGGTCGTTCAGAGTCCTCGCGGACAAATGAAAGAATTTGTTCAAGGAGCAAGCGATCCGTTTCTCCGGACGAGAGAAAGTGCGGAGAAAAGATATTGCCGGTCATTGCAGCAAAGAGATAGCCCAGCGCCCACTGATCGGAAGCCGCACCGAGAAAAGAACGAACCGGGGGAGCATTCATTCTTTTATCGAACACAGTCTCCGCCAAACCGGCGATTCGATAGCGGCGCTCCCACAAGAGATAACCCGTTCGATAGCCCATCCTTCGGAAATGCCCGGGAAGGGACGATGCGGGTTCCCGTAGACGGCTCCCCGGCTCAATAATTCCGTGTTCGGGGGGAAGAAGCCCGGTCAAGATGGAAGGAATGGAGATTTCGCTCACAGGAGAGGCAGCAAGACACCTTCGGAAAACCAACGCGCTGTCGGCAAGATGAAGCAACGTCGGAGTTGTATTTCGAAAGCATGTTCCTTCAATCTCCGTATGGTCCGCGCGAAGAGAATCCGCTACTACAAGAAGGACATTGGGCGCACTATCCGATGCCGCCCTCGGGAACACTTCGGCGGCGCCATCAAAACGGAAAAGTAACACTAGAAGAAAGACGAAAAGGATGCAAGCTGTTGCCGGAACGACGTCCCCAAGACGACAGGCGATTCCACAAAGCAGAATTGTCACACCGAACGGCGCCAGGATCCAAAGTGCTGTTGATGGTTCGAGCAGGAAAGAAGGATTTCCGGCACGCATCATCAGTGCCTCTTGAATGTTATTCACGAAAGAAGGAAGAACTGGTATGAAAGCCGTGCCAATGAGAATGGAAACGTCCTGATGGAAACGCCGTTTGAGAAATCGGTTTCCAGAAAAAATAAAAAAGGCGATGACCATCGCGACACCGAAAACCGCAGAATATGATTCGAGGCCGCCCCGGGAAAAAGGAGGCATTCCCGTAAGTCGATAGAGAGAAACTGTACCAAGCAAAAACGTGACACAGCCGGCAAGAAACGCCGTCCGAAGGCATTCGTTGCGGATGACCAGCGTGATAACTCCGACAACAGCCCCGCTGAAAACATAAAAGAAGAGAAGCGGTAGGGAGAAGGTGGAGGTTTTCGCCCCAAAAGAATACCATTCCCCGAGAAAAAGCAGGAAAAAGGTATAGACTCCTGTGATAATTACGCCCGTACGGTTCCCTTCCCTCATGGCCGGCGGCATAGCATTAATGTGCCTGTCCCCGGAAGACACTGGCGAACATCATTCTATTTTTTTGGGCGGCTTCCGCATCCGCCAACAGACCGTTTTGACAGTTCGAGAGCCTCCCTTGCCACGAAATCCAGATCCTCTCCGCACGGCAGGAGAGTATAATAATTGCGGTCGTTAGAAAAGAACTTCTCAAGGCGTTCCTAGAAATGCACAGGTATAGTGTGAGCCATCGCAGCCGAAGCGGTAGCAGCGACCGGCCCATGGGAAGGGGTAGAAGGGATCGGTTGCCCGGTTTCTCCCCCCCTTCGAACCGTACCTACGGCCCCCTATTTTTTCACACCTTGTTCCCCGGACGTCCGCTCACCACAAGAGTTCACTGAGAGCACGAGAGGCAAGGAAGGAGAAGGAAGGCCGCTTTTTCTCAAAGAAGGCTTTCCCCATCAGGTGAAAGGTGAACTTCCCGTCTGTCCCGTCTTCGAGTCAAATCCCTCCTAAATTCCGCTTTTTCTTTATTCCTACTCTGTTTTCTTCTCTTGTGATCTCTCGTGCACTCTCGTGGTGAAATCTTCTTCTGGGATTCAGGCACGCCCTCGAATTGACATTATCGAATCTTTGCTTTATGAAGAAGGAAAGGAGGGTGATTATGAAATTCTCGAAGGTTTTCTCAATTGTCCTACTTCTATTCTTCCTCGGACCCGCTCGAGCGATTGATCTGACCCCGCAGCAAAAGATTCAATATATCCAGGCCGCTACTCAAGCGGCCGAGGAGGCCTCCAAAGAGGATGAAAGCAAGGCTCGGATGGTTCTTTGGGCGGCGGCGGGTCTCATACAACCGTTTCTCCCCTACGCAGGCAACCCCCAACTCGGAGGCCTTGTTTTGCGCTATAAAAATCTCGAAGAACAACTCTGGCCGAAAGCCGATGCCGGCGCGGAACGCCTCTTTGCCGTTTGGAAGACGAAAAAGTCGCGGATGATGGAACTCGCCCGCCTCTTCGACACGGAGAACAACCTCCCAAACGGTGTCTGGGACTATCGAGAAAGAATCGCCCAGATTTTGGGCCTGCGCGACGCGACGTGGAAGGAGGCGGCGGCGATGGCAAGTTCATTTCCTCCTCCCACGACCGTTATCTCTGATCCCACGCTCTTCCAGAAGATTCATCTGGTGGAACAGATTACGCCGGCCCTTTACCATATTGTCTTCGGACCGGCCGTCGCGTATCAGCATGCGACCCAACGTGTCGTTCCTGAAACCACAAAGGATGTCGAAAAGGGGCTCGCGAAGGCCGCTGAGTCCTCGACGGCGAGCGATATCTGGCGGGCCCTGGCCGATGTCAATCGGGGCTTGGATGTGTTGAAAAAGATCGATGACGGCACCTTTACGGATACGGACGACCGAATCGCCGGGTTGAGAACCAAGATCTCGGAATTGACCAAGAAGCGCGATACCGAGAACGCTCGCGCCGAAGAACTGATGAACAAGGAAATCGACGCGAATCGCGTGCCCGTCGAACGTTGGCGGGGAGGTCATCGCGACAAACTCGCCCGCCAGATTGCCAAAGCCTACGAAGAGGCCTTTAAGGGGGAAAAGGTCAAAAGGGTTTCGATCCAGAGCGAGAAATTCGACGAGAGTTGGATCGCAGAATGGCATGGTGACGACCTTCTCGTAGGTTACGCCGGTTTTCTGGAGGCAGCGGTCGCCGTTGAACAGCCCAACGGAGACCACCGGGTCTTTTTCGCCATTTTCTCGCGAACTCGAAGAGACGATGGAACATGGACCCCCCTCCGATTCCACGAAATCGAACGGAGTTACCTCATCAGACCGGAAAACATTATGGCTCAATAATAATCACAATCCGCCGCCGCCGCTGCCACCGTCCCGATCTCCGATTTCCGCGTGCCGCCGAGGGCGAACGCGTCATTCCAGAACCGGCCGGCTCGCCTCGCATTCTTTTTCCTCGGACGTCCAAGACAACCCGCTCGGCTTCTTACTCAATCACCCGGACACTTTTTCCGGATTCCACCGGCTCCTCCTCGAAGAGAAAGTCCTCCGTGGCGGCATACCGCGAACTGGGAACATGCATTGCCGACGTGGACGTCGCACGAATCAGCTCCGCTTTCACACCCGATTCGACCGTCACCTCATCTTCCACGCGAATCCCCCCTGAATCCAGCAACGTAATACACCGTTTAAGCCGCAGCGGCCCCGGCTTTCGCGCCCGGATGTATCTCTCTTTCACCCATTCATTAAAACGCGGCATCACGCCGGGCACCCTCCCCGCCGTCGCGCTGAAGAAACGAAACGGAACGAGAAACCGCTCCGCGGGCACCGTGTCGTCCACGAATTTGAAAGGCGTCTCGATTAAGAATTCGGTCGCTGTAATCTTCCTCACTTCCTCACTCTCGGCCAGCAGGGCCGTCGTCAGAAGCCTTCCGTCCTCGAGACGCGCGAAATAACCGGCATCACGCCCGACGAGTTTCGGCCCGCGGTAGAGCCGAAAGACCCCGCCCTTGCCGTAATTGAGAAACAGTGTCCGAGACTGAACCCGGGAAACAAGCGCCCGCGCTCGTGGAAAATCCCGAACACCGTAAAGCCCCCCACCCGTCTTCTCCTCCTCCTCGACTCCGACCGGCGGGTTCTCCGAATAAAGAACGGCCGCTTGCATAAAATTTGGAAGAAAGAAAAAAGTAAAATAACGGTCATCCGCCTCCGTGGGACCGACCACGCGGCCGGCTTCGAGTCCCTCGAGAAAACGCCGGCGAAGACGACGCGCCGCCTCCGAATATCGGGCAGCAAGCAGAATCCCCGCCGGCATCAAATACTGCGTGTTTCTGTTTCCAATCTCCGATGGAACGGCTCCGTCCGGAGCCACGAAGAAGTCGAGAAACTCCGCTCCCCGCTCCACCATCCTTCGAATCCGCTCGTCTCCGCTGCGGTCATACGCCTTCGCCAAATAATGGAGGCTCACCGAAAGGTATCCGATATCAAACGATCCGTTCTCCGGAAACCAGCCCTCCTCCGATTGGAGATCCCCCATCGCTTCGACGTTTCGGTTATATGCCTTCCGGACCGTCTCACTCCCCGTCAATTCCGCGATATTCCACAGCGCGGCCACCGCGCCCGCCGTGTGGTTCGCGACATCCCGATCGATCTTCCGACCCAACCACGCTCCCGCTCGTTCCAAGGCCCGAATCACGGCCTCCTCGGAAATTCCCAATATCCGGACGGCCTCCGAAACCGCGTAACTCGTGAAGGCCGTCGCTACGTGACTGTGCTCCTGTGGATACCATTCGTCGAAGGAACCATCCGAATGCTGAATCTCCACCCAACGCCGAACCCCTCCCACCGCTAACTTCCGAATCCGATCGTTTCGATAATATTCCTTTCCGAAGAGTCTGTTCGCGTAAGCCAAAGCCAACGGCAGGACTCCTTGCTGGTACGTTGCCGAGGGAAAATCCGTTACGGCCCGGTAATGCCAGAAATCCCGCGCAAAAGAGCCGAAATGGCGCGACAAGGGATTCCGGCAGGCCAGCCCCAACAGGCGCCGCAACCCCATACGACTGACCTCGAGAAACGGATTCCTCGCCCGCATCGCCTCTTCTCCTTTCCCGCTTCATCTTCGCATCGGATAACGAAAGGTCAAGTCTTCGTTCCCGCCGCCCGCCTTCAATACCGGGACCCGTGAAAGCGTGAAGACATCCCTCCGCGCAACAACCATTCCGAGGTCATCGCCTCTCGGAGACCCCCGATGGCCTCCTTCCGAAACGAAGATGACCGTCTCGATCTCTCCGAAATTGTGGAATTATTCTTCCTTTGGTATCGTCTCCCCACAATGAGCAAGAAAACCGTTACATTGAGTTTCGTCATTCCCGCACACAATGAGGAGAAACTTCTTCCGAGCACACTTCGGAATATCCAAGATATCCGCCGCCGATTGCGTGAAAGAAGTCGTGAGGCCGAAGTGATTGTCGTCGACGACGGCTCTTCCGATTCGACGGCGGAAATCGCCGGAAACACGGGAGCGCAGGTGGTTCACATAAATCGCCGGCAGATCGCGGCGGCGCGAAACGCGGGAGCCGCCGTTGCCTCGGGGCGTTTCCTCTTCTTCGTCGACGCCGATACCCTTCCCTCCGAGAAGACAGTTTGGAAAGCCGTGCGGGCGCTTGAATCCGGCGCCGTCGTTGGAGGCGGCTGTCACATCGTCACCGATGATCCCAGAGCCTACCGCGTTCGCATTCCCGTTTTCGTCTGGTGGTGGATTTCCCGAACCTTCCGGGTCGCGGCCGGCGCCTTTCTCTTCTGCCGGACGGACTCCTTTCGGAAAATCGGCGGTTTCAAAGAAGAATACTTCGTTGCCGAGGAAATCATTCTCTCCCGTGACCTCAAGAAAGTCGGTCGAACGGAAGGAAGGCGCTTCATCATCCTCAAGGAAACCGCCGTCACTTCCGCACGAAAGGCCGCGCTCTATTCCCTTCCCGAAATTTTCCTGACCCTACTGCCTCTTTGGTTTCGGCCGCGACGTTCAATGCGCGACCGAAATGCGCTCCCCATCTGGTACGACGGCCGACGCTGAATCGGTCCGCCTGTTTTCCTTTCGACTTTTGCCTTTTTTCGGTGTCCTCCGTGTCTTCCGTGGTTTCTCTTCGTTCACCGTTCTTCGTCCAGCGTTTTTCGTCTCTTCGCTGAATTCCTTTGGAATGCCGGCCCGTTCTTTCACAGACCAGAGTGTCTGCGCTCCATCGTGTTCCATGCCAACCGCGGACCGGTCAACCGCGGGCAAGATGCCTGCGCTCCCAGGATTCCCCCTTCTTGCCCTTGGCCTTGCCCCTGCCCTTGCCCTCTTCCTTTTGCCTTTTGCCTTTTGACTTTTTCTTTATTCCGTGCCTTCCGTGGTTCGTTTCCGGCCGTTCCGAAAAACGAAATTGACAAATTGTAAGAATGA
>RFFU01000071.1 GCA_003697085.1 Candidatus Hydrogenedentota bacterium | reverse complement strand
GGTTGGGGCGGGCGGACAAAATCTCATCGAGAAAATCTTAATTATATGGGAGGAGCCGGTCATGTTGAATTTCGGGATTTGTTTCAAGGGAGATATGGCACCGGGAAGGACGGTGAAACTGGCCCGGCGCGCCGAAGAGGGGGGATTCACGTACGTCTGGACCTTCGACTCGCACGTTCTCTGGAGGGATTGCACGGTGATGCTGGGTTATCTGGCCGCCCATACCTCGACCGTCCGGCTCGGGCCGCTCGTCACCAATCCGGCGGTGCGGGACATCACGGTCACGGCAAGCGTTTACGCGGGACTGAACGTAATCACGGGAGGGCGAGCGGTTTGCGCGATCGGACGTGGGGATTCCTCCCGGCGGGTTCTAGGAAAGAAACCGACGACGGTGGCTCGAATGATGGAAGCGGTGGAGCAGATTCGGGCGCTAGCGGAAGGGAAAGAGATCGAATATCTGGGACAGAAGCAGTGGCTCTCGTGGGCGAACCCGGACTACAAACTGCCGATATGGATTGCGGGATACGGTCCGAAGGTTTTGACCGCCGCCGGGGCCCATGCCGACGGAATCGTTCTTCAGATCGCGGACCCCGAGTTGATCCCGTGGTTTATCAGCAAGGTGCACGAGGGGGCCAAGGCCGCCGGGCGCGATCCGAAGGAGATCAAGATTATGTCCGCGGCGCCGGTCTTCGTTCACGACGATGTCGCGGAATGCCGCCGGCATGTACGGTGGTTCCCGGCGATGGTGGGCAATCACGTCGCGGACATCGTCGAGAAGCACGCCAACCTCGACGAGATCCCCCAGGATTTCATCAAGTATATCGAGGGACGGAAGGGATACGATTATCGCCAACATGCGGACAAGGATTCCGAACACCTCGATTTCATCCCGGACGAGATCATCGACCGCTTTGCGATCGTGGGGGACGTCGAGGCGCACATCGCGAAACTTAAGACGCTCAAGGAAGCGGGCGTAGACCAATTCGTCATTTACCTTATGTCCGACGAAGAAGAACGGAACCTCGAGATCTATTGCACGGAGATCCTGCCCGAAGTCAACAAGTGGTGACGTTCCGGCTTTGATCGAGGTTCTTCCAGCCAGGAACCGTGGCGATGGGGGAGGCGTGCGGGCAACGGTAGGAGGGATGCACGGGGCAGGTCTAGCGAACGGCTCCCTTTTCGAACGAGCCGTCGCGATTCGCGACGCCGCCTGGGGACGGACGGCGACGTATTCAAGGAAGGTCTTCATTCCGCTGACGAATCTTTGCCGGGACGAATGTGGGTATTGCGTCTTCGCGCGCCCGCCGGAAGAGGACGGAGCGGGCTATCTCACTCCGGACGAGGTTCTCGCGATCGCACGGCGCGGGGAAGCCGCCGGATGTAAGGAAGCCCTCTTTTCGCTCGGAGAACGGCCAGAGAAACGTTTTCCGCAAGCGCGGAAAGCATTGCGGCGGCTCGGATATGAGACCACGATTGAGTATCTCGTGGATATGTGTCGGCTCGTTCGGGACGAAACCGGTTTGCTTCCTCACGCAAATCCCGGCCGGATGACCCGCGAGGAATTGACGATGTTGCGCCCCGTTACGGCCAGTATGGGGATGATGCTTGAATCCGTTTCGGATCGGCTTCATGCCCGCGGAGGGGCGCATTTTCGCTGTCCGGACAAGGTCCCCGCGGTTCGTCTCGAAACATTGCGGGCCGCCGGAAGACTCAACATCCCGTTCACGACGGGAATCCTGATCGGGATCGGGGAGACACGGGAAGAGCGCGTGGCGTCGCTGGAGGCCATAGTGGAAATCCAGAACGAGTACGGCCACATTCAGGAAGTCATCATACAGAACTTTCTTCCGAAACCGGGAACGCCGATGGCTCACGGCCGCGCCCCGTCGCTTGCGGATATGTTGGAAACGATCGCTCTGGCGCGGGTGATTCTTCCGGAGGACGTCGGTCTTCAGGCTCCTCCGAATCTGACCCCGGGCCGGTACGGCCGTTTTCTCGATGCGGGAATCAACGATTGGGGGGGGGTGTCCCCGATCACACGCGATCACATCAATCCCGAGGCCGCGTGGCCGAAGATCGAGGAACTCGCGGAGGAAACACGACGGCATGGAATGGAGTTGAAGGAACGATTGACGCTCTACCCGAAATTCACGGCGGAGCCCGAGCGATGGTTGGCGCCGGAGATTCGAGAAAAGTGTCTTTCGCTGGCTTACGAAATGCCGGGATACGGTTTGGGAAGCGAAAGCGGGATGAGACACGGAGAGAAGAGAAGCGGACGGTGTTGAGGACATTCGGAAGAGAAGCAGAAACGGAGCCGCATCGTTTGGAAAAACGCCTCGCTTCCGCTTCGAGGCCGATCCGAAAAGTTCTCGAGGCGAGTCTGGAGGGGAAGGAACTGGGGGCTTCCGATGCGCGCGCGTTGTTCGAGACGCGCGCGGAGGATCTCCAGGCTTTGCTCGAGACGGCTGACGCCGTCCGGCGCCGGCGCGTGGGAGAGACGGTCACCTTCGTCGTTGTGCGGAACATCAATTTCACGAACATCTGTTACACCGGGTGCCGTTTCTGCGGCTTTGCGAAGCGGGAGGGAGATCCGGAGGCGGAGTTTCTTTCGTTGGAAGAGATTGCACGGAGAACAAAGGAGGCGGCGGCGCGTGGGGCGACCGAAGTCTGTATGCAAGGAGGCCTTCATCCGCGGATGAAGGCGGAGGATTATTGCGCGATCGTTCGCGCCGTGAAGGAAGCGGTTCCGGAGATTCATGTTCACGCTTTTTCGCCGTTCGAGATCAAGTATGGAGCGGGACGGAGCCGGATCAGCGTCGAGGAATTTCTCCTCCGTTTGAAAGAAGAAGGTTTGGGAACGATTCCCGGAACGGCGGCGGAGATCCTCGACACCCGGATCCGAAAGACGCTCACCAAGGATAAACTTTCGGCTCGGGAATGGGTCGAGATCGTGAAGACGGCGCATCGATTGGGAATCCGCTCTTCGAGCACGATGATGTACGGACACGTGGACGGTCCCGCGGAATGGGTTGCTCATTTCGAAACGTTGCGCGAAATACAGAAGGAGACGGGAGGATTCACCGAGTTCGTTCCGCTGGGCTTTGTTCATTACGACGCGCCGATTTATCTGGACGGGGTGGCGCGGCCGGGACCGACCCGCGAGGAAAATTTCAAGGTTCATGCCGTCGCGAGGCTCTTTTTCCAGGGGTGGATCGACAACATCCAGGTCTCTTGGGTGAAGTTGGGCCCGCGGATGGCGCAATATATTCTGCAACGCGGGGCGAATGATTTCGGGGGAACCCTGATGAACGAATCGATCTCCCGTTCTGCGGGCGCTCGGTTCGGCGAGGAAATATCACCGGCGGAATTTTGCCGGTACATCCGCGAGATCGGAAGAATCCCCGCGCAAAGGAACACGGTTTATGAGATTGTCGCGAGGTACGAAACCACGGATCCTCCCTCAGAGTGGGAGCAGCCCTTGGCGCCGGTCCACTGAGAGGAGAGATCAAGAAGGCAAAAGGAAGAAGGAAAAAAGAAAAAGCAAAAGTCAAAAGGCAAAAGTGAAAAGGAGATGTGGAGCGCAGACACTCTTGTCTGCGAATTGCCGATTCGCCCCGCAGGTTGGAGAAGCTGCGGCCGATATCTGCCGTCAAGATACCGGCGTTCCCAGGGAGAGCATGCGCCCAACGTTCGCCGTGTTATGGAGCGTGGAGACTCCGGTCTGCGAAAGAACGGGCCGGTGTTCCAGAGCCGCGCGGAATGACGAGGAAAAAGAGCATTGCGTCTTTCCGGAATGCGTATTTTCCGGTCGGTGGCATCCGACACGGCCTGCCTTCCAAAAAAAGCAGAGCACCGATGAATCGAAAATCTTCCTATCTTGCTTGTTGGAACTTTGAGGAGGGAAGGGTATGGTTTCTTCAAGATGAAGCGCGCCACGAAAATTTTCCTCCTGATTCTGCTTTTCTTTGCAGCGGCGCTTGTCGTCGGGAAGTTTCTTCTTGGGGAGAAGGAGATCGAGGTTCGTGTCGCGCGGGCGGAGCGCGGCGATGTGGAGGAGATCGTGGTGAATTCGCGCGCGGGGACGGTGAAATCCCGCCGTCGCGCCTCGCTGAGCCCCGAGTACGGCGGTCGCGTCGTGGAGGTTTCCGTGAAGGAGGGGGATCGCGTGCGCGCCGGACAGCTCTTGTTGAGCCTCGACGATACCGAACTCCGCCAGGAACTTCGGCTCCGCGAGGCGGAAAGAGAACGCGCCGTTGCCGACCGGAACCGTTTCCAAGCGGGATTCGAACAGGCCGTTCGGGACGAGACGCGCACCCGCCGTCTGGTCAACGAGGGTGTTCTTCCCGTGGAGAGACTCGAGAAGGCGGAGACGGCGCGGGCGGAGGCGGAGGCGGCGCTGGCCGCAGCCGAACGCTCCGTGAAGAAAGCGGAGGCCGCCTTGCGCGCGGCGAGAATACGGCTGGAGAAGACAAGCCTTCGCGCTCCGTTCGATGCCGTCGTTGCGGAGATCGAGACGGAACGAGGGGAGTATATTTCGCCGAGTCCGCCCGGACTCTTGATTCCCCCCGTAATCGATCTCTTCGATCCGGAGGCGCTCTACGTCTCGGCTCCCCTGGATGAAGCGGATCGAGATCGCGTCCGAGTCGGGCTTCCGGCCCGCGTAACGTTCGATGCGCTCCAAGGGCACCGGTTTCACGGTACGGTCGCGCGTGTTGCTCCCTACATCGAGGATCGAGAGGAACAAAACAGAACCTTCGAAGTGGAGATCGAATTCGAGACGGCGTTGCCGGCGGAAGTAACCGGATCGACGGCCGACGTCGAGATCATAGTGGGAAAGAGCAAAGACGTCCTGCGTCTTCCGGCATCCGCCGTGACGGAGCAGAATACCGTCCTTGTGCTCGAAAACGGGCGGCTCGTGGAACATAAAGTTACGGTCGGAAAACGGAACTGGGAGTTCGTCGAGGTGCGGGAGGGAATAAGCGAAGGGGAGGTTGTTGTCACCAATCTGGACGATGCGGAGGTGAAAGCGGGGCGGCGGGCGCGGGCCGTGGAATACGAGGAGTGATCCGACTCGAGAATATCTCGCGGACCTTCTTCGTCGGGGGTCGTCCCGTTCACGCTTTGCGGAAGGTCTCTTTCTCGATCGCAGAGGGAGAGTATGTCACGATTATGGGGGCGTCCGGCTCCGGAAAATCAACGCTCTTGAACATCCTGGGATGTCTCGATCGGCCGAACGCGGGGCGATACTTTCTCGACGGCCGGGAAGTGGGGGGGATGAAGGATGAGGAACTGGCCGCGGTGCGCGGCCATAAGATCGGTTTCGTCTTCCAAGCCTTTCATCTCGTTCCGCGGCTGACGGCGCTGGAGAATGTCGAGTTGCCGATGGTCTTTGCGGGAGCGGAGCGCGGGGCGCGGCGACGGGCGGCCCAGAAGGCCTTGGAGACCGTCGGATTGGCGGATCGAGCGGAACACCGACCGAATCAACTCTCCGGCGGCGAACGACAACGTGTCGCGATCGCCCGCTCGATCGTGATGAAGCCGGCGATACTGCTCGCGGACGAACCGACCGGCAATCTCGACTCGCGCACCGGTCTCGAAGTCATCGCATTGCTCGAAAAACTCAACACGTCCGGAATGACGCTGGTTATCGTCACGCACGATCCGAAACTGGGGAGCCGGGCCCCGCACCTCATCCGGCTTTCCGACGGCCGGGTGATCGAGGACGTATTTCCGAAAGGAGCGGTGACGGCGAAAAGATCGATTAACCGCGCAGGGGAAAGAGCCGACGAAAATGTGGCCGATTAGAGGGGGAGAATGAAAGGGCGCGACCTGCTGCGGCTGGCTTATGGGGGTTTTCGCGGGCACAGGCTTCGAACCCTCCTCTCGGTTCTGGGTGTTTCCGCCGGGATCGCCGCCGTTGTCGTTCTGACGAGTCTCGGCAGCGCTGCGCGGGATTACATCACCCGCGAATTTCTTTCGTTGGGCACAAACCTTCTGATTGTTCTTCCGGGAAAGACGGAGACGACGGGGATGGTTCCGGTCATCGGAGGCGTTCCGCACGAACTGACATTGGAGGACGCGGAGTATCTCGAGCGGAATCTTCGTTCGGTGAAACGGATGACGCCGGTCGTTCTCGGTTCCGCCCGTGCCCGCCATCGAAACCGCGCGCGGAACGTGACGGTCGTGGGAACGAGCGAAACGTTTCGGGAAGTGAACGGGTTGACGGTGGCACGCGGGATCTTCCTGCCCCGCAGAGTCGCGCGGAAGCACGAGCCGGTCTGTGTTTTGGGCGCGACGGTCGCCCGGGAACTCTTTGGAAGGGAGAACCCGCTGAATCAGTTCGTGAGAGTGGGCGGATTTCGATTCCGGGTGATCGGCGTGACGGCTCCGCGCGGAATGATGTTGGGAGCGGATCTCGATGAGATGATCGAGGTTCCGACGCGGTCGGCGATGAAACTCTTCAATCGCCGGGGACTCTTCCGCCTCTTGATTGAGCTGAAGAACGAAGAGGCGATTCCTTTCGTCCGGCGGGATGTGGCTCGGCTGATCAAGGAGCGGCACGAAGGAGAGGAAGACATAACGGTCTTCACGCAGGATGCGCTTCTGGCGACGTTCGGAAAGATTCTCGATGCCGTTACGGCCGCCCTTTCGGCGATCGCGGCTATATCGCTGGCCGTGGCCGGAATCGGGATCATGAACGTGATGTTGGTCGCGGTTTCGGAACGGCGAAACGAGATCGGGCTGATGAAGGCGCTCGGCGCCACCCGAAATCAGGTCACCGCTCTCTTTCTCACGGAGGCGGCGTTGCTGGGAGGTTTCGGCGGAGCGGCGGGAATCCTTTTTGGAACAGCGGCCTGCCGGGTCTTCACGCGGATCTATCCTGATTTTCCCGTCTCGCCGCCGCTCTGGGCCGTCGCTGCGGCGGCCTTCGTCGCACTGGGGGTGGGAGCCTTCTTCGGGGGATACCCGGCCCGAAAGGCCGCCCGCCTCGATCCTGTCGCCGCATTGAGGAGTCGCGGATGAAACTCGGCGACACACTTCGGCTCTCGGGCGCGGCCCTCGTCGCTCACAGAACGCGTTCCTCCCTGACGGTTCTGGGAATCGTGATCGGGATCGCCGCGGTCGTGATGCTGACCTCGATCGGAGAGGGCCTGCGCCGCTACATCGTTTCGCAGTTCACGCAGTTTGGAACGACGATCCTGGCCGTAACCCCCGGCTCGACGAAGACGACCGGACTTCCGGGGGCGCTCGGAGGCACAGTGAACAAACTGACGATCGACGACGCGATGGCGTTGAAGAGAATCCGCGGTGTTGTCGATGTCGTGCCGATCGCGTTCGGAACGGCGCGCGTGGAAGCCGCCCGCCGGGGACGCAGCGTCTTCATCTACGGAGTAACGACGTCCGCACCTCGCGTCTGGAAATTCAACGTCCGAACGGGACGCTTCCTTCCTCCGTTGGATCCTCATCGGCGGGCTCCGGTGGTCGTGCTGGGGCCGCGTCTGAAGAAGGAAATCTTCGGAAAAGAAAGCCCGCTGGGGGAACACGTGCGGATCGGAGGGCGAAGGTTTCGCGTGATCGGCGTCATGGAACCGAAGGGGCGCTTTCTCGGAATGGACATCGACGATGCCGCTTATGTGCCGGTGGCGGACGCAATGGCGCTTTTTCGAAGGGCCGAGTTGCTCGAGATCGATGTGCTCTTCTCGGAGCACAGGTCGGCGGAAGCCGTCGCGGCGCGGGTGACGGACGTCTTGAAGGAGCGACATCGCGGGGAGGAGGATTTCACCGTGACGACTCAGGCCGCTATGCTCGAAACCATCGGCGACATTCTCTCGGTCATCAATTTCACCGTCGCGGCGATCGGTGGCATCTCGATCTTCGTCGGCGCGATTGGGATTCTGACGATGATGTGGATCGCGGTGAACGAGCGGACGGCGGAGATCGGACTGGCGAAGGCGATGGGAGCCACCAGCGGTCAGATCTTCGGGCTCTTTCTTTCCGAGGCTGTTTTGCTCTCGGCGGGCGGCGGTCTCGGGGGAACCGCCTTCGGGTTGGGATGCGCCGCCGTCCTGCACTGGACGTTTCCGGGATTGACGCTGGCGATCGCGCCGGCATATCTGGTTGCAGCCTTGGCCGTCAGTCTCGCCGTCGGAATCCTCAGCGGTGTCTTGCCCGCGCGCCGCGCCGCGCGCCTCGACCCCGCCGTCGCTTTGGCGGAGGAGTGATCCTGGTTGGTTCCCTATCCCTAGTGTTCAGGGGGCCGGCATCCCGCCGGTGGAAGTGGGGGGTGAGCGAGCCGCCGGTCGCTGCGGCAGGAATCGGAAAGGAGCGGGTGCGGATGGAGAGCAGACTCTCCAGTCTGCGGCGGAACCCGGGAGCGCGGGCATCCCGCCCGCAGGTAACTGCCCTCTTCCGCAGATTGGAGAACCTGCGGCCCATTTTCGCCGTGTTATGGGGCCCAGATTCTCCAGTCTGCGGTTGACCGCCCCGATCCTATGCGGGGGGGCGCTGGAATTGACTGACACGATCCAGCGAAAGGAGCCCATTTTCCGCCCCCCCCCCTCGCTCGTGGATTGCGTTTTCTTCGTGTCTGACGTAAAGTCCCGCGTATGGCTCGAAGACAGGAAACGGTGGCGGTGATTATGGGCGGCGGTCGTGGCACGCGGCTTTTTCCGCTGACCAAGGATCGGTGCAAACCGGCTGTCCCGCTCGGAGGCCGCTACCGCCTCATCGATATTCCCATCTCGAACTGTGTCAATTCTTCGATCAACCAAATCTACGTTCTGACCCAGTTCAACACGGCTTCGCTTCACCGACACATCGAGCGAACGTACCAGTTCGACATCTTTTCCGGAGGCTTTTGCGCCATTCACGCGGCACAACAGACCTATGAGGGATCGGATTGGTATCAGGGAACGGCGGATGCGGTGCGGCAGAATATGCGTTACATCCTGTCGAACGATCCGAAGATCGTTCTGATTCTCTCCGGAGATCAACTTTACCGTATGAATTATCAAGAACTGATTCGTTTCCACAAAGAGCGAGAGGCGGATGTCACGATCTCCGTCCAGCCGGTGAATAGGGAAACGGCGCAGTCGATGGGGCTTCTCCATATCGACCGCGAATTTCGGATCACGCGATTCGTGGAGAAGCCGAAGGATCCGAAGATTTTGGATCAGATGAAGGTCCCCACGGAAGCGCTCAAGCCCTTCGGATTTCCGGCGAAGACCTCACGACGGTACTTGGCGAATATGGGAATCTATGTGTTCGAGTCCGAGGCGTTGATCCGCGCGCTGGAACGAACCGACCTCGTCGATTTCGGCAAGGAGGTCATCCCGGAAAATCTGGGAACGCTCCAAGCCTTCGCCTATCCGTTCGCCGGGTTTTGGGAGGACATCGGAACGATCAAGGCCTTTTACGAAACGAATATGATGCTTTTGGATCGGCATTCGCCGTTCACGTTCTTCGACCCGGAAGCGCCGATCTTCACGAGACCGCGCTTCCTTCCCCCGACGAAGTTTCTCGACTGCCGCATCGAGCGCTCCGTCGTCGCGGAGGGGGGATACCTCGAGGAATGCGAAATCTATCGTTCCCTGCTCGCGAACCGCTCGGTCGTGCGGGCCGGTTCTGTCTTGCGCGACGTCTTTATGATGGGTGCGGACGAGATGGAGGGGCGGGAGGAGCGGAAGGAGAACGTGCGGCTGGAGCGGCCGGATATCGGCGTGGGACCGAATTGCAGGATTCAGCGGGCAATTATCGACAAGGGAGCGCGGATCGGAGCGGGAGTGACGATTCAAAATCACGAAACGGATTCGGATTTCGACGGCGAATTCTTTTATATCCGGGACGGAATTACGATCATTCCGCGCCGTGCCGTCGTGCCGGAGGGAAGCGTCATTTGAGCGGGGAGGTTTCGGGTCGGCTTCGAGCGAAACACCGCTTTGATGACGGAAAGAAGGAGTGAAATGACCGTGACCGAGGTTCTTGAAAGGAAGGAAGTCGTTTTTCGGCTCGAAGGGGAAGAGCCGGAAGAAGGGCGGGAGGTAGTATGCGCGGCGGGGATTTCCGCGGGAGAGGCGTTGAAAGCGCTGGGGATCGGGGTTCCCGACGACCCACGGACAGCCGGTGAAGAGGATATCGTGGGTGCGCGCATCGGCGGCCGGCTCGTGGATCTTCAGACGAGCCTTTGGGAAGGGGGAACGATCGTTCCCGTTCGAGGCACGGATCCAGACGCCCTCTTTCTCACGCGCCACACCGCCGCCCACGTGATGGCTCAAGCCGTCAAGGAACTTTTTCCAGAGGCGCTGCTGGCGATCGGTCCGGTCATCGAGGACGGGTTCTATTACGACATCGACGTCTCCCGCCCCTTTCAACCGGAAGACCTCGATCGTATCGAAAAGATCATGAAACGGATCGTGAAGGAGAAACATCCGGTTCGGCGCCGCCGGCTCGATAGGGAGGAAGCGCTCGGATTCTTTCGCGACGACCGCTACAAGCAGGAATTGATTCGGGACCTTCCGGAAGACGCCGAGATCACGACCTACACTCAGGATACCTTCACGGATCTCTGCCGCGGTCCGCACGCTCCGCACACCGGTTTCATCAAGGCCTTCAAACTTCTCAAAGTCGCTGGAGCGTATTGGCGGGGGGACGAGAAGCGTCAGATGCTCCAGAGAATCTACGGAACGGCCTGGCACAGCCGCGAGGAATTGAAAGCCTACCTCACTCGGCTCGAAGAGGCGAAGAAGCGGGACCACCGCGTTTTGGGAAGGAAACTCGACCTCTTTTCCGTCGTCGAGGAGATCGGGCCGGGGTTGATCCTGTGGCACCCCCGGGGGGCTCTGGTCCGCCGTATTCTCGAGGACTATTGGCGGGAAGCGCACGACCGGGGGGGCTACCAGATCGTCTATTCCCCTCATGTCGGGCGATCCACGCTCTGGAAGACCTCGGGACATCTCGATTTTTACAAGGAGAATATGTATCCCGAGATGCAGTTGGAGAATCAAAGTTACTTCGTCAAACCGATGAACTGTCCCTTCCACAACCATATCTATAAGGCCCGGACCCGCTCCTACCGTGATCTGCCCCTGCGATACGCCGAATTGGGAACGGTGTATCGGTTCGAACGTTCGGGAGTCCTTCACGGTCTTTTACGCGTGCGCGGGTTCACGCAGGACGACGCTCACATTTATTGTACAGAGGAACAGGTGAAGGAGGAGATACGGACGGTCATCCGGTTCAGTCTTGAGGTCCTGCGGCGGTGCGGGTTCGAGGAGTTCGCGTCCTACATTGCGACGCGCCCGGACGAGAAATACGTGGGGCGTCCCGAGGAATGGGAATTGGCGGAGGAAGCGCTGAAGGAAGCCGCGACGGCGGAAGGGCTGGAGTTTGAGGTGGACGAGGGCGGCGGCGCCTTTTACGGCCCGAAGATCGATCTCAAGATCAAGGACGCCCTCGGGCGGGCCTGGCAGTGTTCCACCATTCAGTTCGATTTCAATCTTCCGGAGCGCTTCGGGTTGGAGTACATCGCGGAGGACGGGAAGCCCCGCAGACCCTATATGATTCACAGGGCCTTGCTGGGGTCGATGGAACGCTTCTTCGGATGTCTCGTGGAACATTTCGCCGGCGCCTTTCCGTTGTGGCTCGCTCCGGAACAGGTCCGTGTTCTGACTGTGACGGAGAAGACGGTGGATTACGGCCGCGAGGTTGCCCGGATTCTCCGGGAGAAGGGAATTCGCGTGGGAGAGGATTTCGGTTCGGACAAGATCGGGAAGAAGATTCGAAATGCGGAAACGATGAAGGTCCCCTTTATGTTGATTTTGGGAGAACGGGATCGGGAGAAGAGCGAAGTTTCGGTGCGCAAGCACGGCGAAGGTGATCTCGGAGCGCAAACGCTCGAGGATTTTTGCCGGTCCTTCCTGGCGGAGGTTTGAACGCGCGGGAGTGCAATCGTATTCTCGTTCGCGCCCATCTCGGTTCCGCCGCCGAGGTAGGGCCGTCGTGACATCGCGTTTCGTATATCAATCCCCGCCTTTCCAACTCTTTCTCCGGAGGGGCGTGGAAAGATAAGGCGGTGGCCGGCGGTTTCGGGGAATTTCTCGGCAACCTTCGGCCCACCTGGAATGACACCAGGGCAAAGGAGAGGCGACCGCCCTTGTACCGATATTCCGAAAACGATGCGGTGCGATCGAGGCGGTTTCGAGGTCGACGTTGTCGTTTCGCGCTCATTCTCGACACCCCGTATCGATCACGGCCAGTTTCTGGAGAAGAGCCTTGGATGTAAAAGGTTTATGAAGAAAATGGACGTTCTTGCTTTCACGAACACTTTCGAAGAATTCGCGCTCCGTATAACCGCTCGTGAAGAGAACCGGCATCGCGAAGCCCCGTTCCTTCAGAAACGCCAGCAGTTCCGTCCCCGCGCCGTCCGGAAGTGAAATATCGGAGAAGATGAGATCCAACCTCCCGGCGTCGGCATCGAGGCGTTCGCGCGCTTCTTTTAGCGATGAAGCGAGCAGGACGGCATGCCCCGCGTTCGTCAGGATGCGTTCGATGATGCGCCGTACCGCCTCTTCGTCTTCGACAACGAGAATCGTCTTTTTATCGATAACACTTGCTTTCGAGACGGCGTCCGGATCTTTCGCGGAAAGAGTGGGTTCAGGGGAAGCAGATTCCGGCGCGGGGATTTCCGGAAGCCGGATCGTAAAGGTCGTTCCTTCGCCGGGCCGACTTTCACACTCGATGAATCCGTTGTGCTGGTGGATGATGCCATGGACCATCGAAAGCCCCAGTCCGGTTCCCTCGCCGGAGGCTTTCGTGGTGAAGAACGGTTCGAAGATTCTCGCCAGCGTCTCGCGATCCATCCCGATTCCGGTATCGGAGACGCGGATCAAGGCGTAAGCGCCCGGGGGGATCGGACCGTCGGGCCCTCGTCGTGGGGTGTCGAGTTCCTCGCGGGCCGTGCTGAAGGTGAGGCGTCCGCCGGACGGCATCGCGTCGCGCGCGTTTATGGAGAGATTGATGAAAACATGTTCGATCTGGTTCGGATCGGCGCGGACCCAGAGATCTTCGGGGCCCGACTCAATCCTCACCTTGATCCCTTCGGGCAGAAGGCGCCGGATGAGGCGAGAGAGATCGTGGAGGAGGGAGTTGATCTCGACGGGAACGGGATTGAGCAGTTGCCTGCGGCCGAAGGCCAGGAGTCTTCGCGTCAGATCGGAGGCGCGGCGCGCGACCTCTCCGATCTCCCTGGCGTGGTCCGCAACATCCGAATCCTGTGCCGCCTCTTCGATGAGTTCCGCCTCATTCTGCAATACTGTCAGGATATTATTGAAATCATGGGCGATACCGCCGGCCAGACGTCCGATCGACTCCATCTTCTGCGCCTGGCGCAGTTCGTCTACGAGCGCCTTCCGATCGCTGACATCGCGGATCGTCATCAAGAGGGCCGGTTTTTCCTGCCACTGGGTTCTTCCACAGACGAACTCGAGGAATCGTTCTCCGTGTCGCGGGTGAAGGTGCGCGCATTCGGTCGTGGAATCCGGCTTCAAGCCCGCGCGATCGAAGAATGCGGGCCATTCCCGCGGCTCGACGCCAAGCAATTCGAGCGCGGCGTCGTTGAAATAAAGCACCTCGAATTCGGGAGAAAGAACAACGATCCCGTCAGCGGCGCGGTCCACCACGTTCGTGAAACTCTCTCGACTTCGCATCAGTTCCTCGAAGAGACTGCGTTGATCGGTGACATCCTCGAGGATGACGACTTCTTCTTCTTCTTCTTCTTCTTCTGCAAGGGTGATGCGGAACCGGTGAAGCACGAGAAGAATCTCGCCGCGTCTCTTTCTTCGAAACGGGGTCACGACGCCGCTCCGAGCCGGTTTCCCAGCGGCAATTGTCCGTGCATCCGACGGAACTCCGCGAGTAATTGCTTTTCCAAGAACTGAAATTTCCGAGTCGATACGAACCGAACGAAGAGTTGTTGCGAGCGGCGCAGCGCTTCGAGGCGGGGATTGGCCAGCCGGGGCAGAGTGTAGTTCCGCAGGCGCGAGCGAAGGCAGCGCGAGGAGCCGAGGTAGACGACGTCCGACGGTATGAGCGGATATTGCGCGCGCCGGGAAGAACTGATTTCGTAAACTCCGGCCGCCGCGGGGATCTTTCGAAGACGATCCTGGATCTCTCGATCGGTTAAAAATCGCGCCTCGGCGTGCAGGATGCGGCGAATCTGGTAGGAGAGAAAGCGCCGGCGGGAGACGAAGAGTCTTCGCGCGGGAATGATGTTGCCACGAGGAGTGAGTAGGGGAAGAACGCGGATCAAGCGCGAGAGACGTGATGCATCGAGAAACGGAGCCGGATAAAGAGCAAGAAACTGCTGTTGCGTCAACGGCCGGAGGTCGGTCTCGTCCTCGGTTGTCCAGAATTTTCGTTGGTACTTCAACAGGGCCAGGACGATATGCCGCGAAAGCCGGTTTCGTGTATTGATCCAACGGAACGAAGCCGCCAGCCCCGGCGACCAATCCAATTCCACGGGAAATTCATACTCCAGAAACGGACGTGTCGTGAAAAGAGAAAGATGATCGTCCAAAACGACCACTCGGCCGTACACTTCTTTACTGGAAAAGAGATCCTTGCCGCCCGAGATATCGCCTTTCCGGACCAAGTCGCCCCGGAAGAAAGACTCGGACACCGGGCTGTTCGAAACCGTTTTCTCAATGAAGCGAAGATAACGTTGGATCGGCAACTCCAGGAGGCGGGAAAGAATGATCCGCGGAACCAGGGAATCATTGCCTTGAAGCCGTGAACGGGCGGCGCGGCGCCCGGGGCGCGGCTTCGTCTCGCGTTTCCGTATTCCTCCGCCGTCTCGATTCATAAGAATTCCTCTGGCGCAAAGACCAATTCCGCCGATTTTTCCCCCGCGTTTCGGACACGGTCGATCTTCTCCAAGAGAAGGCGCTGTACGCGGTCCTCGGGAACATTGAACTTGACGGTCAGAACGGAAATAAGATTGTCGTACGCGGAGTTTTTCCGCCGAAGCCGGCCCTTGGAATCGAAGACGGCCACTCCGTAAGGAAGACGGCTCACGATCTCTTCAACCGCGCGGCGCGTCCGTTCTTCCGCGCGTCGCTTCTTCTCGGCAAGAGCAAGCCGTTCCGAGATGTCCACGACGCCGCAAAGAACACAGAGTTCCCCATTCAAGCGCACCGGTGCCAGCGATAGTTCCACGGGAATCTCCGTCCCATCCGCTCGGACCCCGCGAAGATCACGCCCGCTTCCCATATGCCGCATCTCCGGCGCGGCCAGAAAACTCTCTCGTAAGCGGATGTGTTCGTAGCGGAGCGCCGCGGGCACGAGCTTCTCCACCGGTTCGCCGATCAATGCCTCCCTGTCGTAACCAAATATCCGTTCAATCTCCCGATTCGCCAAAGTGATCGTTCCTCGTCCGTCCACTATGAGCAATCCATAGGGAGCGGATTCGATCGTGATCGAGAAACGTTCCCGCGCCGCCTTGATCTCGCTGAAATCCTGCGCCACGCAGACGCAACCGAGAATCTTGCCGTCTTTCTCGATGACCGCTCCCGAAAAGAGAACAGGAATCTTTTCTCCGTCCGCTCGCTGAAACACCGTCTCCACCCTCTCGACGACCCGTTTTTCGATCAACATTCGCAGCTGCCGTCCGAAGAGCGCAGCGACTTCTTCTTCTTCTTCTTCTTCTTCTTCTTCTTCTTCTTCTGCAAAGATCGTTCTGATCGGACGCCCAACGAGTGTGTCCCGGGGAAGATCGAGGAGCCGCAGCGCGGCGTCGTTGACGGCAAGAATCGCCCCTTGCTGATCGACAATGAAGACCGATTCGGCCATGTGCGTTATGACGAGATCGAGGAAATTTCTTCGCACCATCGTCTCCCGAAGATGTTCTCCGGCGGCATTGAAGAGCTCCGTCAAATCACCGATTTCATCCTTCGAGCGCACAGGCAGTTGGACCTCAAAGCGGCCGTGTTTGAGATTTTCGAGCGCGTTTCGGAGGTCTGCAAGGGGAGTGAGAACGGAAGAACGAAGAAAAAGAAGAAGGATGACCAGGGTTGCCAGGCTTGTGAGGAAGGCCCCCGTGGCCGCCCGCACGCCGTACTCCACCTCCCGATCCATTTTCCGCTGAAGCCTCAACATTTCCTGCCGGCCGATCTCGATGATCGCATCGACACGGGCTTCCATACGTTGCCCCACGGCATCGAAGGCCGCTTTTTCCGCGGCTGCGTCGCGATTTCCGACCGGATCCTCGTAAGAAAGAATCAGACGACCGTACTCTTCCAATCGGGAGGTTTCGGCGCGGAGTTCCGAAAGGATCTCGGGTTCGCCTGGTTCATCGAGAGCGGAGCGGCCCAGAAGATCGAGTTCCGAGCGAAGATTGCGTAATGCCGCGTCGAAGTCCCTCGGAGCATCCGAGGAAACACCGGTAACGAGGTAATCGTTGATGGGGTGAAAGGCTTTGTTGATCAGGAGGTGAATCTTCTCAGCCAGGAGTACTTCGGTCACCTCGATCTGAAGAGCGGAGCGCAGCGTGACGAAACGATGGTAATGAATTGCGGTTGAGCCCCAGAGGAGGCAGATCACGAACCCCAACGGGAGCCAGATGAAGAAAGCCTTTTTCGAAAGCGCCACGGACCAACCTCATACTCTTTCGCACGCCTGCGTGCCCCGCACGACCGCGCTGAATTCTTCTTATAATTATAATTATACCGATTTAGACGGAGGGCGCCAGGTTTTTTGTCGGAGCGGAGAGCCGGGAGGAAAGGACGAAAGGGCTCTCAATTCAACGGCAGAACCTCGATGCCGGAGGGGCCGAGTTTGAAGCGGGCGAAGGAGATCGGTGTGTGAACCTCCATCACCTGATCGCGTAATTCGATGGTACACCCCGCGTGAATCTTGTCGAGGATTTCGATCACCGGTTCCTCGGCGGGAAAGATCTTTTTGAGAAGCAGGGCTCGTTTTTCCAGGGAGACCTTGATTTCATGCAGGAGCCCGATCTTCCGCCGCGTTAACTCGCGGAAGGCCATCCGCTTCACTTCGTCGGGATCGACCTTCAGATCGCGAACCAATTCGTTCAGGCCGGTTTGAATCTTTCGAAGGACGTTGCGGATCTTGATAAGGCGTCCATCGATCTCGCGGACTTGCTCTTTAACCTCCGCTCGAATCCCCGCGCGGATCACGGTGGGGGTTCCCATCGTTGTTCCGACGGTGCGCGCGGTAACGGAACGACCGGCGACCGTCCGCCCCCCGATGATGGCTCCTTTTTCCGAGCGAATCTCGATTCCTTCGCCGGCGGAAAGAGAGGCGTTCAAGGCGGCCCGTTCCAGGAGAATTCTCTTTCCGGCCCGAATATCGGCGCGCTCGGCGTAAAGAGCGTGCAGGCTTCCTCCGGCGACGATCCGCGCGCGATCGCGGCCGGCGATGCCCCCGGCGATCTCGATGTCTCCCTCCGCGATAATCTCCGCCGCGCCCACGGAACCGTTAATGGCGATAGTCCCGCGTGCCCGCAATCGCACGTTGTCGCCGACACTGCCTTGGACGGCGACGTGGCCGTCGAAATCGATCGGTTCCTCCGTCGCCTTCAGATCCCGCGGATATTCGAGAATGTCGCGGATTTCGAAGAGGTCCCCCCGCCGAAGAAGATGTCCCCCCTTCGTGGCGACGAGCACGCCGTCGCGAATCTCGACTCCGTCTCCACAACTCACGACGGCGTCGCGAACGGGGGGAGGGGGAATTTCGCGCCCGCGGACATCACGCCCGCCTTTTCCGGGAACCGGTGGATGAAGCCGCGCCAGTCTTTCGCCCTCGTGAACGAAGACGAGGCCGAGGCTTCCGCGGCGGGTTTCGGGGAGGGCAACAAGCATCTCGACGGTTCCGTCACGCCCCGGCTCGGCGGGCTTTCCGGCGGCGATAATACGCCTCGTAATCATCTGACCTCCGGCCGCCAGATCAATCGCCGTCCGGACGGCTTCTTCGTCAAAAACGGACACGCCCCGACTCCTCAATTCGGCCGCCACGCTCTCGAGGCTGACCGGCTGGCCCGTTCCCTGCGCGGGGGTCACGGAGAGATACGCGGCCATTCCATCGGAAGAGATTTCGAGATGAAAGGTTCCGTCCTGGTGAGGAACGACCATCAGGACGTTGTCACTGACGAGGACGCGGCCGGCGGCGACGGCGATCCAGGAACGGCGTCGAGGATCGAAACGAACTCCTTTCCCGGCGATCAAGGTGGGATTGCGTCCCGGCGGTGCGGGCAATGTGTCTCCGGTGACCGTGGTTCCCGGTCGTCCCGGCTCCGCCGGTTCCAATTCCGCCAGAATCTTTCCGACGGCGACAAGGATCGGTTCCTTGTCCGTCTTCCGAGGGATCTTCCATTGGATCTTTCCGTCCTTCCCGGGCTCGGGTTCGACTTGCCGCGCGACGCAGCGTTCCGCGATGCCGTTCTCGAGTGCCTCGTGGATCAAGAGGCTCAGTTCCTCCTCGATCAATCCCGCGACGACTCCTTGATTGCGCAGTTCGTTTTCAGCCAGGGCGCGGAGGTCTTCGGGTTTCAGGGACGTTCCTTCCGGAACCTCGATGTGGAGAAAAGCCTCCGCGCGGCTGTCGGGGAGAAGCACGAGAAGGCGAGGCGGGGCGGCGACCACGGCGGTCGGGGCTCGTTGAAGTGAAACCCTTTTCTCCCGGTCGAGTTCGCGGAAGAGCGTGTCGAGTTCCTGGTCGAGAGCCTCCTCGTCGATCTCGGCTCCGCTCTCCGGAACGTTTTCCTGGGGAAGTGTGGTGACGAGTTCATCGGCGAGGGAGACGGCTTCGGCGAGGTCGCCGGAGAGGGTATCGAGCGAAGAGCGGGACGTTTCCTTCATCGGTTTCAAAGGAGCGGAACGCGAAGGCTCAAAAGCCTTCCGCCGGGAACTTGCGTGGACCAGAACGGAATCCGAAGTGTATCGGCGATGAGCCGCGCCAAGATTTCGCCGCCGTGCCGACGCCCGTCTTCTGCGGATCCGACGCCGTCGATCCTCACCTCGACGATCGCAGCCTCCAACCGTTGCGCTCCGCGAAGAACTGGCGGCGCGGTGGAGAGATCCCTGGCGGTGTCGAGCAGTCCGCGCACCGCGACCGCCAGGAGATCCCGGTCGGTGCGGACGGCGATGAAAGGCGGACAATCAACCGTGACATCTTGGTACCGCGAGTCCTTCTCTACCAGATTCCGGAGAAATTCATCGAGGACAAAATTCGTCTCTGAGATCTTCAGGGCTCGGAGATGCGCGCCGAGGACGGAGAGAAGGTCGTTGGAACGAACTCCGGCCTCGACAGCCAAAGCTCGGAGCGACCGGGCTTCCTCCCTTGTCAGCCCGGTCTCCTCGGCCAGCGAGAGTTCCATCGTCAGCGCCGAAAGCGGCGTGACAAGTTCCGAGGCGAGGGCGTCGATGAGATCGAAATTCAGGAACTGCCGCTTTAGAACCGCGGTAACGTCCACGAGAAATGCTGTGAGACCACCGTCCTCCCGCCGTTGCGACTCAAGGTAGAACGTCTTTCCCTGGTGCTCAAAGACGTACCGTCCCAGGCCTTCGGCGAGGACAAGGCCGGCTTCGGGATCCGGAAACTCCGCCGGTGCGCTCAAAACGAAATCTCCCTCCTTCAAATGGAAAAGTTCGGCTCCTTTCCCGCGGATGCGTTCGATACGCCCCTCGGGCGATACCAGAACGAGGGTCAAGGGCGAAGGAAGAGAAGAGAAGGTTTCGTTCGGTGTCATGGCCGCAGCGCCTCCTCGAGGGTGGAACGGAGTTCGGAGGCCGTGAAGGGTTTGCTCAAATATCCCGCTGCTCCTTTTCTCAAGACTTCCGTTCCGACGTCACCGGGCCGTCCCGAGATCACGATGATCGCCGGCATCACGGACCAATCCCGTGATCGGATTTCGTCGATCAGTTCCTCGCCGTCTCCATCGGGAAGGCGCAGGTCGAGCAGAACGATATCGGGGGTTAACTCTTTTAGCGTCTTTCGAGCATCCGCCAGACTTCCCGCTTCCGAAATCCTCCATCCGTCGCGTAACGCCCGGAGAATGCTCCGCCGTATGATCGGCTGATCCTCGACGACCAACAGTGTCCGCGCCGCCTCATCCTTGCGCGCGGAATCTCCGTTTTTCTCAGTCACCATGTCCGTCTCCTTTCTTCTCTTCCTTTCGGGTTTCAAGATCGTCTTTTCCGGGAAGAACCGCGTCCGTCGCGGGAAGAAACGTGAACCGGTCTCCCCGCCGGCGAACGACGACGTTTTGCATCGGTTCCTCCACAAACTTCTCAACCCCTTTCGAAACGAGCGTGACTCCGGGATGGATCCTGTCGAACGCCGCGACGCATCCGTCCGGAAATTCGGCCAATGCCTCGAGCGAGGCGGCCTTGGCGATCAACAGAGCTCTTATGTCTTCAAGGATTTGTTTTTGAAGAGACTTGAGGTCTGCGACGGCGGCCCGATTCTCCTCCGGATCGAGGGACCGAAGGAGTCCGAGGGTTTCCTGAAGGCGCTCTTGGAGAAAAAGAATCCCCTCCTCGATGCGTTCCCGCTTTCGGATCACCTGGTAATCTTCGCCGAAATGAATACGTGTCGCCGTCTCCGTGATCGAACCGATCGCTTGCGCAATCACGCCCCGGCCCGCTCGAATTCGTCCTCCGATCAATGTTCCCGGTTTCCCCGTCAGATGTACAAACCCCGCGGTATCGATTCGAGCGTGTAGGATCGCTTTCTCCACGATGACGTCGCCCCGGCTCTCCACCGAGGCGTTTTCGATGAAGTGGCATCGGATCGTTCCACCGCACCGAACCACCCCGATCTCCCGGCCGACGATGCCCCCCGCCACCGACAGGTCCCCCTCGACCTCGACAAACGCCGCTTGGATCGTTCCCAAGACTTCGCAGCGCCCCCGGCACCGGACGATGAAGCGATCCAAGATGGAGCCGCGGATGATCACGGAGCCGGGGAATTCGATGTTGCCCGTGCTGTAGTCGACGTTGCCTTCCACAATCCGCACCGGCCGAACCTTGAGAATCCGCCCCTCTCGGACGAACTCCCCCGCGACCGCGGCGTGAATCCCGTCGGGACGCGCTTCCGTGCCTTCCCCGGGAAGCAGAGGTTTCTCCTCCTTTGCCGGCGGAGGAACGATATTTCCGAGAACATCCCGCCCCGCGCTTCCCGGCTCGGCGGGGAATCGGCGTGCAAGGAGGTCCCCCGGTTCCACGGCGGGGACGGAGGCGGCGGCGCGATAATCAATCCTCCCGTGTTCGTCGATTTGGGGAGGAGCCGGAAGATCGGCGACGATCTCGTAATGTTCCCCTCGGCCGGGAAGCGGTTGTTTTCCTCGGGCTACAATCGCTTCCGCGGCTTTCCTTTCGGAAGCCACGAGACTGATCAAACCGCGAACGGCGCGTTCGTCGAGTCCATAACGGATTCCATGGTTTTCGCGGAGGCGGGAGAGCATCTCTTCGGGCTTCGGAAAACTCCCCGCTCCGATCGGAGGAAGCAGGCGCGCGGTCGCGCTCATTCGATCCTCCGAAATCGTGACCGCGAGAACGGCATCGCGGCTCGGAGCGGAACCTCCCGGAAACGCCGCCAATGTCTCGAAGGTTTCCGTAAGATCCCGCGCGATCGGGGAATCTTCGCCGGCGTGTTCAAGCGCGCTTTCGAGTGACGTGATTTCGGGAGCCGAGGAATCGACGAGCGAACGAACCGATTCGATCTCCCGGGTGATCCTCTCGATGATATTGCGGGCCGATCCGGTTTTTCGTTCGGGATCATTCATCGACGGCTCCTTCGAGGGTGAGCGTGTTGCGGTCGGAGAGGAGTCGAAGGGCGGCGTTCGTGTCGCGGACACGCCGCGCCAACTCCCGCAATATCGCCCGCGTGATCTCGGGATCCTTCAGGATCGTTTCGGCGAAGGCCTTGCCGTCGAGACGTATCAAGACGGAGGGCTCCGTCACCCGGGCCTCCAGCGAATGTTTGTGGTCGAGAAGAAGGGCGATTTCACCGAGAAAATCCGGGGCCCGGACCGGCCGGAAGGGAAGAGTATGTTCGGGATGGTAAAGATGAATCTCACCGCGAAGAAGAATCCAAAGCGCGGCCGGATCTCCCGGCCGGAAAAGAATCTCACCGGGGGTTACGGAACGCAGTCGAGACGCGGCGAGAATCCGCTCGAGACTCGCCCGGGAGGCGTGTCTGAAGAGAGGAATGCGGGAGAGCGTCGAGAGAGCCTTTTCCAACGGAGGAGTCTCGGAGACCGCCGGCGCCTGGACGGAAGAGGGTTGCTGGAAGTGAACGGCGAAATTCTCGTCCGGCGAACGGTGAAAACCACCTCGGTGAGCCTCAATCCGGAAGAGAATCTCCTCGATGGGATCGCTCTTTTCCAACACGGTTTTCACCTTCCTTTCCCGCATTTCCCGTCGGCGAGCCGAAGGGAGGCCGAACAACGGCACACAATTACGGCGGGATATTCGATACAATTATAACCTTCCTCGTCCCGTTCCAGCAAGTTTAATATAAACAGAATACAAAAAATAATCAAAATATAACGAAGCGAATTTCCTCGTTCCCAGGTCTCCGAACACGTGCCCTCACGCCCAGGACCCCGAATGCCTCTCCTCGCTTCCCGTGGTTTCGGCCGAGGCAGTGTTGTGCTCATGCGTGGAGCGAGAGGCGATTGCTTTCTCCCCGTGCGAAGCACGGGAGTGAGGAGGGAGAACGCTTGTGAAACCATGCTTTCTTATCGCTTCCCTCTCCCTTTTTCCTTTTGACTTTTCCCTTTTCCCCTTTTCCCTTTTGCCGTTCCTTTTCTCTCCGTGTCAAATACCTTTCTGGACCAACCGGGCCGTTCCCGACCATCAGAAATCCATGAGGCTCTTTCTCGAGAAAGGAAAAACGGGTATCGTTCGTGGAGTAGGAAGGAGGTGCTTCGTGGTGGAGAACGGAATTGAGGAAGAAGGGAGAGACGCCGGAGGCCTGGACAGGCCGTCTCCCGCCGGTCACCTCGAAGAACTGGGGAGAAGAGTGACGGAATTGGAGTGCCGGTTGAGAAGGATGACGGCGTTGGTGGCCGGAACCGCGCTGGTGCTGTTTACCGTGGCGGCCGGGAGCATCATCAAACCGATCGAGAGCCGGCGTATCAGCGTCGTGGATCGCTTCGGGAAACAGAGGCTCCTGATGCGTTCGCTCGGGAGGGGAAATGCCGAGGCGGTCGAGGTTCGGGTGACGGACGACAGAGGCGTGCCCCGCCTCGAATTTACGACCGGCTCGAACGAGAAGAGCCCCGTCCTTCTTATTCGAGATGGCAGGAAGAGCCCAATGGCTGAATTCAGTCTGGCTCGTGGTTTTGTCTCGAGAAGGCTTGCCGTCGATCCGAAAGCACTTTCCCGAAGAGAACGGAGCGAATGGGAGTACCGTTCTCAACACACGCGTTCCGGTTTCGCCGATGACCGGTATGAATTCACCGATCCGGTGGGATACCCGTTGGCGGCGCTGGAGTTTCGGCTCTGGAAGGACGGACCGGCGCTGTGTTTGGTGGACGGGCGAGGTCGGGTGAGGGCGGCTTTGCAGATCGTCGATGCCGGTTCGCGGCTCGTTCTCGCCGACGACAAGGGGAGTCCTCAAGCGGCCGTGACAGTCGAGAAGGATCGAACGGCGTGGACCCTTTCCCGCTGGAACGCGCTGGAGGGGTGGCGGCGGCAATAAACCACGGAAGACACGGAAAACGCGGAAAGGAAAGGGAACCACGGAAGACACGGAATGACACGGAAAAAGAAAAAGGCAAAAGTCAAAAGGCAAAAGGCAAAAGGGAAAAGGAAAAGGGAAATGTGGGGCGCAGACTCTCCGGTCTGCGAAAAACGGTGGAGAAAAGGGGGCGGATCGATCCGATCAGAGCGTGTAGGGGCGACCGGCCGTTCGCCCTCCCCCAATTGCCAATCCGAGCGAGGCGGAGCGAAGCGACGCCGACGAGGAATCCCCGCGGGGTGCCGATTGGCCCCCAGCGCGGAATACCACGTGGAGGAGATCCCTTGGCGCTGACGCGCCTCGGAATGACACGGAGCGGGCCGTCCCCCCGTGGCAAAGCAAAGGCACCTGGCCCGCAAAATACCTGCCGGGGGAAAGGCCTCTTGGCCGAAAAAAAAGCAAGGGAGGACAGCGTGGAGAAGAAAGTGCTTTTCATCAAGAATATCGAGCGGGAAGGACCGGGAGTTTTTCTCGATTTCGTTCAGAGGCGACGAATTCCCTATCGCGTCGTGGAGGCGGCGGATTCTGCTTCCGTTGGGGACCCTGACCATTACCGGGCGATCGTATTACTCGGAGGTCCGAAAAGCGCGAACGATCCGGATCCCGTAATCCGTTGGGAAGAGGACTTCGTGCGGCGGGCGGTCGAGATCGGCGTGCCCCTTTTGGGAGTCTGCCTCGGAATGCAAATCCTCGGAAAGGCCTTTGGTGGCCGTGTCGTGTCGTCGCCGGTGAAGGAGATCGGGTTCCAAAGGGCGGACGGGGCACCCTTCGTCGTGAATCTGCGACCAGACGCCGTTCCTCCGCTCCTGAAAGACCTCCCTCTCTCCTTCACCGTTTTTCATCTTCACGGAGAGATGGTCGAGCCGGCCGGAAAGGTGCGTCTGATCGGGACGGGGAATCCTTGTCCCGTTCAGGTGATAGCCGTCGGGCAACGAGCCGTCGGATTTCAGGGGCACGTCGAGATTACGGAGGCACTGCTCCGGCGTTGGTTGCGCGAGGATCCGGATTTGAAGAATCTTCCCGAAGAGCGTATCTTAGAAGAGCATCGTCGAAGCAAGGAAGAGCGGAGAAGTATCGCAGAAATTCTTATCGGGAATCTCTGTCGGGCCGGGAGGACTTGAACCTCCGACCCCCTGCTCCCAAAGCAGGTGCGCTACCAACTGCGCTACGGCCCGAAAAAAGGAACACCGACAGGATAGCGGGAACTCGGCAAAATGCCTATAAAAAACCACGGACCACACGGAACACGCGGAAAGAAAGGAACCACGGAAAACACGGAAAAAGAAAAAGGCAAAAGGAAAAAGGAAAAGGGAAATGTGGAGCGCAGACTCTCCAGTCTGCGAAAAACGGTGGAGAAAAGGAGGCGGATCGATCCGATCGGGGGGTGTAGGGGCGACCGGCCGTTCGCCCCTGCTCCGCGCCCGCGGGAATTATTTCGAAGGTTCCGTGGAAGCGAAGGCCTTTTCTCGGATTCTCTTCTCCAATTCCCGATATCGCTCGGGATGTTCGATCAACCACTGCCGAGCGGCGTCCCTTCCTTGCCCGATACTGTCTTCGCCCCAGCGAATCCACGCTCCTTTTGCGGAGAGAATACCGTGTTCCAGTCCGAGATCGATGAGGGAGGAAGCGTTCGAGATGCCCCGCCCGTAATAGACATCGAAGAGTGCCGTTCGGAAGGGGGGAGCCACCTTGTTCTTGACGACCTTCACCTTCATTCGCCTTCCGATCATCTCGTTTCCCTTCTTGATCGCTTCTCCTCCTCGTACCTCGATCCTCAGGGAGGAATAGAACTTGAGAGCCCGACCTCCGGGGGTCGTTTCGGGATTACCGAAGAGAACGCCGATCTTCTCGCGCAGCTGATTTATGAAGATGCAAATGGCTCGCGAACGGGAGACGGTGCTTGTGAGTTTCCTCAAAGCCTGGCTCATCAGACGGGCCTGCCGTCCGACGTGGGAATCTCCCATATCTCCCTCGAGCTCCGCGCGCGGGACCAGCGCCGCAACCGAATCGATCACGATGATATCGACGGCACCGGAACGCACGAGCGCATCCGTGATTTGGAGCGCTTCTTCACCGGAGCCGGGCTGGGAGACGAGCAGCGAATCGACGTCGATTCCCAGCGCTCGAGCGTAGGCGGGATCGAGAGCATGTTCCGCATCGATGAACGCCGCGGTCCCTCCGTGCTTCTGAACCGAGGCGACGGCGTGGAGGGAAAGCGTCGTCTTTCCTCCGGCTTCCGGACCGAAGATTTCAATGATCCGACCCCGAGGCAATCCTCCGACTCCCAACGCAATGTCGAGGCCCAACAATCCGCTTGGAACGACTTCCACATCGAGCGCGGCGCCGTTTCCAAGACGCATCACCGCACCGGATCCGAATTCCTTCGTGATCTTCTCGATGGCCAAATCCAACGCCTTGCTTCGTTCCTTTGTCTCCGCGGAACGTCCCCCGGAACCTTTCCTTGAAGCCATGCTTTTTGTAACTCCCATCGCGATTTTCGAGAATGTCGAGACCGCCGTGCCTCTCGACAGGTGATCGAGCAGAGGGAACTATCCTCCTTTCCCTTCCTCGGGTCAATGGAACTTCAAAGAGGTATCGAACAGAAGGGACGGGCTTGTGGAAAACCAACGTTCGCCCCGTAGGGGCCGCATAACGGGTTATGGGAAGAAGGGAATTCCGAAAACCGAGCCTCCCTGGAGGCGCAAACCTTCCAGCCGGCAGGCAAGTGTCTTTTCAGAAAAAACGCCTTCGTCGTCTTCCCGTTCGGCCGTCCGGATCTTGTGTGGAATTTCCAACCAAGAAACAGCCGTCTATTTGGAGACGGACTTTTTTTCCGTTGTAATTTCATCGTTCCCAGAGGAACAACCGTATCAGCGGTCGCGGTACGAAGACGGGCGTGAAGGGAAAAGACGGAACCGGCGCGGTGTCGGACGGCGCCCGAGGGAAGAATCGTTTCCGTCCTTTCCCGATAGATCGCCTCCGGGATCCAACGTTTCGGTGGGAAATGCCATCCCAATGGTGCTCCCGGAGTAACCATAATCGGCACACCGTCGCGCTTCAAAATCAGCTCGAGTATGACGGTATCCGAGGAGTTGGAAGAGCGGCGGAGGTACAAATCCACGGGAACGGGCCGCGACGGAACCAGGGTTTCGGAAAAATCCGCTCGGACGATCGAGATGCCGTCGGAGGTTCCGAGGATTTCCGAATCGGGGAATTCTTGCCCCTTTTCTTCCGGAACAGGCTCCGGAACATGCGGCGGCTCCACGCGCCACTGAAGATGATCCATTGCGAGGAAAAAGGAGTCGCCGAGATCGAGGGAGGGATTGAGGGTAAACGTTCGGCCCGGAAGAAAGTATCGTCCCGGCGTGGCGACGTCCGTGTCCATGAAAATCAAAACATGCGTGCCACGCTTCTCGACAAGTTGAAAATACTTCAGAACGGGATAGAAGTGCCAGTCGCACCAAATGACACTCGATGCCGGCGGTCCCTTGCGTTCGGGGAACCATTCGTCCCGAACAGAGACCGTGTCGCGAAAGGCTTCCTCGTGATACCGAAGGATCGCCCGTCCGGCGTCCACGGCGAAGGTCCGTTCCGCCGGTCGGGAGAAGAACCCGGTCTGAAAACGGGGAACGAGCGCGGAGGCGATGAAGATGAGAATCAGGATTCCTCTCGATCCGTTCGAAGGAAACCAGCGCTGCTCGATCCATCGGAAACCTTCTCCGGCGAAGATCGCCAGAGGAAGAAGAGCGGGAAGGACGAAGCGTTCCGGGTCGAGAACGTCGTAGTTGGCGGTGTGAAAAATGGAGACGGCGGCGACGGCCGTCAGAAGCGCCGCCCAAGGAAGATCGCGCCGAAAGGTCACCGGGATTCCCACGAGTGAAAAAAAGATTCCCGCGACGGGCAGCGAAAGAAGGAGGCCGAGAGGGAGCACCAGCAGACGGTGCATCACCTCGGAGAACGGCACATGGAAGAGAAGCCGTTTGAACCCGGCTCCCGTGGCGACGTGAAGAAGCATCGGCAGTGATCGGATCGGCTTCCACGAGATGAACGGCGGATTGGGACGGGCGGAGAGAGCGAGAAGCGTGGAATACGCGGCCAGACCGAAGAGGAGATAGAGGAGTCCCGCGCCGGCGTCTCCCGGCTCCGGAAAACGGCGCCGCGCCTTCCAATGCCACGCGACATAGAGCGCCAAAGCGGGGATGTGGATGAGGACACCGATATGGTGGGCGAGCGAGATGCCGAGAAGGAGGCCGAGAAGACGCACGCGATACGGAGTAGGAAACTCCCCGGCGGCTCGGACGACGGCCAGGAGCGCGATGAAGAGGAGAAACTGGAGGCTGTACACCTCGATCTCCGTCGCGGTCTTCCAGAACCCGACGGCGAACCCCAACGTCAACGCTCCGGCCGCCGCGCTCGTCGTTGAAGCCCGGCGGGACAAGAAGAGGAAGAGAAGCGCGATCGCGGCCGCGCCCGTAAGGACGGAAAAGAGAACGAGGCCGTGGCCCGGGAAGAGTCCCTGAAACCGCGAGTCTGATTCAGGAAGACAGAAGAGTTTTCCGAGAAGAAGGTAAAGCGGATACCCCGGCGCATGGACCATCGTCAAGAGGCGCGCTCCCGCCGCCAACTCGGCGGAATCCTCGGTTCCAAGTCCGGGAACGGAGGAGAAAAAATAGAGGCCGAGCAAAGCGAGGAAGAGTCCCCCGGCGAGAAGTTTCCGAAAAAATTCCCGTGAGGGAGACATCTTTTCTTCGCGACGGGGTTCGGAGTGAAACGGACCGGAAAACGCGTCGTCAGTCATTCGAGGCTCCTTCGGAAGAACTTCCCGGTGCAGTCGATATCTTCAAGAGATCGCCGTTTCCGGAATAGACGGAATAGGCGTAGAGGAAGCGAAGATAAATCCTTCGGGCTTTTTTCGTCGGAAGTGTGGCTGTGAAGGCGAAAGGATGGCTTTGCGGAGAGAGACGAGGGAAGTTTGTGACGCCGGCGATTTTGACGGCGGCGATTCGATACGAATCGAATCCCGTCTCCTCCCGGAGAAGTTTTAGATTCGCGATCAAGAATCGAACTCCGGCCGTGGGTTGAAAGAGAAGAGAGGGATCAAACGGGGATTCCTGTGCGTCGGAGAGGGAGAGGAAGGGAAGGACGGTTTGATCAACGGCTCCGATTCCCAGGCGGAACCGCGTCCGGTAGAGGGGGTCGCCGCCGGATTCGCTCCAGATGAGAGCGTGTACGAGCGGCGTTTCGATTTCGGCGGCGGAGCAATACTTCCTTACGACCTCCGCTTCGAAGAGGGGAAAGAATCGCGCCTTGTACTTCGGAGGTAGGTCCTCCGGTATCCAAGCATGTCGTCCGACGGAAAGAGCGGAGGATCGCAGAAAGGCCAGCGCCTTGCCGACCTTCTTTTCCGCCAGAGCCCGATGGAACTGAAAGAGTGACTTCTGTGGTTCGGAGGGGAAGAGAAGGGAAAGAAACGGGTACCTGGCGGCGGCCGATGCGGTCTTCTCCGGGGGAAAGAGTGTTGCGGCACGAGAACGACTCCGGAAGAACCGTTCCCATTCCGCTTGAATCCATCGCCGTGCCGCATGGGCTGTTCGGGTTCCGGGATATCCGAGAACCAGGGCTCGGGCGCGTGGGAGACAGTCGTTCCGCGCGAGACGGGGACATTCTTGTTGGAGGGCGCGGAGGAGGTAGTTGGCTTCGCGATTTTGTTTCAGAGTTTCCGATGGAGCGAGAAGAGTGGAAACGGGGAGGAGGTCCGACAGTTCGGAACCGGTGCGGATTTTCTTCGCCACAGCGGCCAAGAGTTCCGGTTCCTCCGTCTCATAGAGAAGATTTTTCCACGCGTCCGCGGAGGAGACCGTCGAGGAGAGTTCGGTGACGGCGGCGAGGGCCAAAACACGGTCGAACGGCTCCTTGATTTGGTAGGCGGAGGTGAGGAGAGCCTTCAGAACTCCTCGCGAAAGAGGATCGCGGGGCCCAGCGGTCGAGCGAGTGGGAGAGAGAGCCTCAAGAAGCGCGGAATGGAAAGGAGCGTAGGAACCGTGCGGAGCGATCTTGGCGAGGGAGGAGGCGAGGGAGGTCTGTCCGTGGAACGCCGCGCGTTCCACGAGGTTCTCGAAAGCCTCGTCGAGAAATTCCGGCGATTCTACGACAGGAACCTTTCGAAAGAGCGGCAACGCCTCAACAGCGTTTCCAGCATAGGCGTCCGCGAGGGCGGCTCCGAGAAGCAAAGACGCATCGTCGCGGTGGAGCGCGAGTGCGGCGCGTCTGGCTGAGCGGAACGAACGCGCCGCGTCTTCGTAGCGATTCGCCAGGAAGAAGGCTTGGGCTTGAAGTGTCGAAACATCGAGGCGCATCCGCGGTTCAAGCGGAACCGCTTCGAAGAGATCGAGGAGGGCCATGGCCGAAAGGGGATCGTCCTTGATCATGGCGATACGCGCGGCACGCAGGAGAAGATCGGGGCGGGACCGAGCCAGTGTAGGAAAGGGGGACGAGGAACCGAGGTTCATCAGAAGAAGGACGGAGGGATACGCCTCGGACGAGTCCGGGTATTTTTCGAGGAGTTCGAGCCAGATACGGGAAGCGTTGTAACGGTCGTCTTCCCGGGCGAGGAGCCGTCCTATTTCGAGAAGCGCTTGAGAGGCGAAGGCGGGAGAATAGCGGAAGAGTTCGAGGGGTTCGGCGGAGGCGAGGGCGCTGGCGCCGGTGGTGAAACGGGTTTGAGCGATCCGGCGTGCTGATGCGAGACCGAGAGGAGTAAGTTCCTTCGACAACACCTCCCACTCCGCCAATGCCCCCGCGGTATCTCCGGTTATGAATCGGAGATTGCCGGAAACCCACCGCAGTTTCCTTTCTTCTCTCGGGCTCCTCGGTGAAATCTTCGTGACGAGACGCAGGGCCGTCCGCGGATCGCGTCGAGTCAAGGCTTCAAGAAGAGAAAGTGCGGTTTTCTCGGGAGAGTCCCGAGAGAATTCCGGGGGAGTTGCGAGAGAAAGATTGAAGGAGATGGAGAAAAGAAGGAGAAAGGAGATGAGTCCTCTCCGCATCGTGCTTACGGAACGTCTCGGGAACGGAGAACGGCCGTGGGGGTGTTTGAGGAGAGTGCGGTGTCAGGGAGAGGAGGCGAAGGGGCTCGGAGGAGGGAGCGAAAGAGATCCGGGCGTCCTTGGTCGAGCGCAGCGGCGGCCAGGAGACGCACTTCGTCGCGCGCCAGAATTCCTTCCGGCGTCTCGATAGGTATCGAATCCGGAGCGCGTCCTAGACGAATCAAGGACAGCGTTTTGAGGAAGCGAACCCGCGCCGGATTGAATCCGGTAGGGAGGCTTCGCAGGAAATTCAAGGCCTCGTCGAAGAGCCCGAGGCGGACCGCCGCCTCGGCCCCCGAAAGAAGACTCCGGGGGTCCGTCCGGGTGTTCGCCGTCGCCTGCTCGACGGGAACCTCTTCGACGCGCCGCCGCATCGCCGCGACCTCTGAATCCAATGCCGCCCGAACGAAAGCGCGTTGCTGGAATCCGAGAAGATATTTCTTGATGGCCGAGGCGGCGAGGTGGCCGGTGATCGTTCCCTCGCGGATCGCCTCCCGCGTTCGAGACAAATCGGTCATCCCGATGTCGCCGACGTGCGGCGTGAGAATGACATCGGCCTTCTCACGCTCCGGAGCCGTCAAAGCGCGCCCCTGGATGCGAATGATCTGGCCAAGAACGTCGATAAGGCCGGTCAGGTTTCCCGGTGAGTCGTTTTCGACATCGACGGCTATGACAACATCGGCTCCTTTCTGGAAACAGAGCGAGACGGGAAGATTCATAAGAACGCCTCCATCCACGAGAAGCCGATCCCCCACGAAAATCGGCTCGAAGAGGCCCGGAATGGAGCAGGAAGCGCGGACGGCGGTCGCGACCGGCCCGGATTCAAATACGACGATCTCACCCGAATAAAGATCAGTAGCCGTGCAGAGAAAGGGACGCTTGAGTTCGTCGAACGTGATGAAGCGGTCTTCCCGCGCGGGACCCATTTTGCTTTCGCGGACGGGCGCGGAGGAACCGGTATCGGTAGGCTGTTCTCGAAGAAAAGAACGCATATCTTCCTCGATGAAGAGCTCGAGGCGGCGCGTCGAGAAGAGGCCGATGCGCGATTGTTTTTGCTCGACCAGATTCGACCAGTTTGTTGTTTCGGCGATCTTCTGGATCTGCGCGGGCGAAGCGCCGGCGGCGTAGAGCGCACCGATGAAGGATCCGATACTGGTTCCGGTAACGACATCGACCGGGATGCCGGCCGCTTCGAGCGACTTGAGCACGCCGATGTGAGCCATACCACGGGCGCCTCCGCCCCCCAAGGCCAAACCGATCCGTGGCCTCGTCTCCGATGCAAGAAAGGCCTGCCAGGCCTGCGCCAACTGAACGGGATCGTCCGGATCGAATCCATTCGGGGCGGCTTCGCCGGGGGACGGCGGGCGAGCGCGAGGGGAGGAAGAGAGCACGGGGGCGCAAGCAAGGTGGGGGAAGGCGGAGAGCAAAAGAAAACCGCCGAGAAGAACGACAAGGGAACGGGTTGCCTGGAAGAAAGAGAATTTCACGGCCGCGCCGTTGTTCCCTGGCCACGTGCGGAACGGAGAGAAATCGCGAGCGCTTTCTCATAGTGGATCCGGGCCTGATCAAATTTTTCGAGACGCAGATAGAGTCGCGCAATCTTCCGTTCGATCTCCGCGTCCTCATACCGCGCCGCCCGCGAAGCCTTCTCCAACGCCGCGATGGCTTCCGGAATCTTTCGGGCCCGCAACAGCCGTTCCGCCTTCCGCTCCCAGTCTTGAGCGACGGGCTTCGGAAGAAAGACATCGACGTGTCGAGCAACGCTCAGGCCGCCGGCTCGGATCCGCAGCAGAATTTTTCGGCCGGGTTTCGGGATCACGACGGAATCGGAAAAGACTCCGTCGTTCCATAGACGCGACGATGCAACGGGAATGACGCCGAGAATACATTCGAAGAAGACACGTTCCTGAAATGTCGTGTCAACGGCGCCCCAACGATCCACGGCCTGCAGCGTGACGGTGAAGGGCTGATTCACCGGAACGCGTTCAGGAATCGTCGGAAGGAGATGAGTGGCGCGTATTTCGGATGAGGGAGCGGCGGAGGGAGACTCGGGAGGAAGCAATGTCGGATTTGTATCGATCGAACGAGTCGGTGAAATGTTCGAGGGAGTATCGTTTTCGGAGGAAGGGAGGGCGGAGTCGAGCGAAGGTTTCGGGAGAGGAGGAGGTGTCGGCTTCGCGGAAGGGGTCTTGCGAATGGTGGGTCTTGGAGGTTCGAGCAGAGTGGATTCGAGTGGACTTGCCGTGTCGCTCATTCCATCGCGCTCGACGGCGCGCACAACAGGCGGCGGTGGAAGAATGATGGGAGTCGTATCGGCTCCGGCGCCGAAAAGAATTAAGACGAACGCCGTTACCACGGCCGAAAACTCCCGCGGTCCGCAACGGCCGGAATCCTGAACAGGGGCGAGAAAGTCTCTTCCTCCTCGGAAGATTTCAGGAATGAAGCATTTCTCTTTTCCATCGATTCGACTATATGCTTCCGGGGAAGAGAAGTCAAAACGCATACGGGTAAGGTTAACGCCGTGGAGAAAAACGAAGCAAAAGAACGAATGATCCGCTTCGACCTCGAGGGTCGGGGGATTCGTGATCCGCGGGTGATCGAAGCCTTTCGAAAAGTTCCCAGAGAAAGTTTCGTGCGGGCGGGAGACGAGGCGGCGGCCTACGGGGATTTCCCGCTCCCGATCGGTTGCGGCCAGACGATCTCTCAACCTTACATCGTGGCCTTGATGACCGAGGCCTGCCGCTTGGGCGGATCGGAGACGGTCCTCGATGTCGGTACGGGTTCGGGGTATCAGGCGGCGATTCTTGCGGAATTGGTCGAAAAGGTCGTGACGATCGAACGCATCCCCGAACTCCACGAACGCGCCCGGAAACGCTTGGAGGGTTATGAAAATGTCACGTGTCTCTTGGGAGACGGCGGTCTTGGATGGGAAGCCGAGTCCCCGTATGACGCCATCGTCGTTGCAGCCCAGACACCAAAAATCCCCCCGGCGCTTTTGAGACAACTGAAAATCGGTGGGAGGCTCATCATCCCGGTCGGAGATCGCTTTTCACAGGAACTTCTGCGCGTCACCCGTAGCGACGAGAATTCCTGGGATCGGGAATTCTTATGCGGCGTACGGTTTGTGCCATTGATTTCGGAGGCGGGGTGAACCACGGAGCACACGGAAGAAAGAAAACCACGGAGGACACGAAGCGCACGGAAAAAGGAAAAGGCAAAAGTCAAAAGGCAAAAGGAAAAAGGGAAAAGGGAAGAGGCAAAAGGGAAAAGGAAAAAGGGGAGGAGGGAACAGAAGATTTGGAGCGCAGACTCTCCAGTCTGCGAAAAACGGCAGAGAAAAGAAGGCAGATGGATCCGATCGCGGACCGTAGGGGCGACCGGCCGGTCGCCCCTACCTGTTGGCGCGTCCCCCTGCACAGAATTTCACGCGGAGGGGATCCCTCGTTCGCCTTACGGAGAACTCGGGATGACACCAGTGTGTCGCTTCGCTCCCCCCT
>RFFU01000070.1 GCA_003697085.1 Candidatus Hydrogenedentota bacterium | reverse complement strand
GTAGGTTTGGACAGTCGCAAACGCTTTGGAACGGCTTCACGAGCCGTTGGAGATGCCCAGGGATGGACCTTTAGGCGTTACCTCGGCGGGGTAGGGGGGACGAGGGCGCCCTCCCCTCAATTGTTGGTCCACGATGGGAGGTCTCGGCGTCCTCGAGGGGACGAGCACGGACGAGAACACGCGCGGCAGCGCCTATCTCCATCCCTACCCCCTGCCTTCGCCCTCGTCCTTGCTCCTTCTCCTTTTTGCCCTTGTGCTTGCCCTTGCCCCTGCCCTTGCCCTCCCTGTTACGCTGGCCGGGTGACTACCTACAAAATAAAATCGCACCCGGCGAGAGTCGGAATCGGGTGTATAGGATGTTATTGGTAGGGTCAGATTACGAAAAAAAAAAAAAAAGAAATCCCGGGATTTCAGGCCAGGCTGCCATCCCTGCGTCAATCCGAGGCGCGCCCTCATTGTCATTCCGAGCCTCCTCGGCGTCGAGGAATCCCCCCAACGCGGTATCCCGCGGGAAGGGCGAGGGCAAAGGCAAGGGCAAAAAAAAGGGAACGGGGAAGGGAAAGGAAAAAAGAGACGGGAGGCGCTTCCTGGGACCGCGGGCATCCTTGCCTGCCGGGGCGGAACAGGTGTTCTTGAACTGCGGAAACGAACGAAACGATAAAGCGACAAATGTCCCGCTGAGCCCAGGCGACGCCCTGTACCGCCCTTGCCGTTGCCCTACCCCTCGCGGTTGCACTCACGCTTCCCCCCGCCGATGCTCTTGCCCTTGTCCTTACCGTTATCCACGCTGGACCCGGTTTCGAATCCCGGCGGTCCCGAATCCCCCGAATTTCCCCTTTCAATTTCCATGGTATTTCTCTCTCTTCCCTGTGTCACCGTGGTAAATTCCGTTCCGGCGGACTTGCCCGTTTCCGGTTTTATTTCAAAGACTCCGGGAACAGACTCCGATCGCGGCGGTGGCGGCGATCGAGGATGCCCCGACCTCGATCAATAATTCTCCTCCCTCCGAAATCTCGTTCGGAATCTGATAGAACGCCGGCAGAAGGTGGGGAATCCCTGATTGAAGAGAGGCGGAGATTTCCGAGATTCTCTCAAGTTCCGAAAGATCGATCCGGGGCGGCGACTCCTTTCCGTCGCTGTAGCGTTCCCACGTCCGCACCCAGAGAAGCAAAAGCCAGGGATACGTGCGCGGGGATTCGGCGTGGGGTTTGATGCCCAGCGAGCGGGGATACTCGTAACCGAGTTGATCCCATTCCGGATGGGTTCCGGGAGAAAGGAGCGTGTTCTTGACGGTTTCGAGCAGAATCCGCGTTCGCCCCGGCGGAAGCAGATCGAAGCGAAGAGACTGGAGAAAAAGCGGTGCGCTCGTGATATCCCGTGACGGTTGAAACGGGGCGGCATTCGAGCGCGGTCTGGGAGTGGAAGGAGCGAGACGATCGTAGGGATAATCCGTCTTCGGATCCCAGAAGCTTCGGCGGATGGCATCCACCGCCTTGACGAAGGCTCGACTGTAATTCGGCGATCCCGTCTGATCCCGTCGGAGGGCGCGAGCGATGATCTCGGCGCTTCCCAGGGCGTTGACCCAAAGCGCCTGAATATCGACGGGGAAGCCGATCCGGCCGGGGATCGCGTCCTCGCCGCGTCCCCACCACGATTCCTCGGCGGAACGAATTTCGAGAAGATTATTTTCGGCCAAGGCGGCCGTTGAGCGCCGGTTGCGCAGAATTTCGTCGACAGGAGAAGGAAGACTCAAGAGGAGATCAGAGAGATCGAGGCCTCGGCGGACCCCTTCGGAGAGGAGAATGAACCGAAGGAGGTCGAGGTCGAGAGGAAGAGAGGGCAGGAGTGCGATTCCTCTGAGGAAGCGCGCCAGGACGTCGTCTTCCAGAAAAGGATGGATCGCCAGAAGAGCCGGCAGAGCATCCTCGGGTTCCGCCGGCGCGACGGCGGCGGGATGAGCGGAAAAGAAGAGGGGAGAGGAGGAATCGGAGGAGGGGGCATCGCCGTCCGGAGGATAGACGGCCGTCCGCCGTACGGCTTGGGCGGGGAGATTCGTTTCCAACTCCGGAATCGAATAAAATCGAAGAGCCGTTCGCTCCAGTCGAGTCGGAATCGGGCGCGGCGAAAAGAAGATCCAAGCGCCGCTGTCCGGCCGAAGCGGAAAACGATACTCCCCCGGGGAAAAGAGATCTTCCTTGTCCGTACGGCTCTTCACAAGACGGACATTGCGGTACCAGTACGGTTGCTCGATCCACTCTGTGAACGGCGGCGTTCGTACGAAGAGGGGAGGAATGTCCGGAAGGAGCCGAAACTCTTGTCCTCCTTCGGAAAGGGATGGCTTCCCCTCGATGTCCGAACGCTCTTTCTGTAACTCATTGTGAAGGCGTCCGGAGAGCATCGGTCTGACACGAAGAACCGCCTCGGAGCCGTTGGCGGGAATGACGGAGTATTCCACGAGGAGACCGCGCTGCCCCTCGATCGGCCGGATCGTTCGAATGATCTTGTATCCCTCGATGTTGTAAATCCAGCGCGGGTGCGGGGCCGCCGCGAAGTCGACGAGGTGGCGGTAACCGGCGGGAGAGACGGTGATCTCGCCGGGCGCCGTCGGGTCGTGATAGACCGTCGATGTCAGGGAGACTTCTTTTCCTCCTACCTCGACCCATTCCTCGCAGTGATTAACGAAAACGCGGATCCGTTCCGGCGATTCGGGAACGACAAACCACCCGTGACCACGCGACGTGGACGGTCCGCTGACCGTGCCGCAGCCGAAATTACCGAAGAGGTCCGATTCGTACCATTCCCGCCGCAATCCGGCGGCGTAATCAAGCGGTTCGTGCGAGGAAGGCATAGGGCTTTCCGATCAGGCCTTCAGGCCTTGCCCGCGCGGCGAAGCAGAGCCGCCGCGTTCCCGTTGTGCCGTTCGATCAAGGTGGGGAGATCGACGGTGAGAAGTTCCCCCTTCTCGACGACCACGCGGCCGTTGATGATCGAAAAAGAGACGCGATCGGTATGGCAAAGCGGCAGGACCCCGGGAGGGTCCGCCAAGGCGCCGGCATAGCCGAGCCTCTTCAGATCAACACCGATGATGTCCGCGGCGTAACCGGGAGCGATCACACCGATGTCATCGCGGAGAAGGACCTCGGCTCCTCCCTTCGTCGCAATGCGAAGGGCATCGCGGACGGAGATCGCGTCGGCCCCGTACCGAACCCTCTGGAGGAGAAGGGCCTGGCGGACTTCCTGAATCATATGGCTCGAGTCGTTCGAGGCGCTTCCGTCCACACCCAACCCGACCTTGACGCCGGCGCGAAGCATCGGAACGATCGGAGCGATGCCCGAGCCGAGCCGCATATTCGACGTGGGACAGTGCGCGATCCCGCACCGGTGCCGGGCGTAACGGTGAATCTCATCTTGGTTCACCCAGACCGAGTGTGCGAAGATCGCATTCTCGGAAAGCCACCCTACCTTCTCCATATAATCGACCGGGCGCATCCCGAACTTTTCTTGACAGAATTTCTCCTCGTCCTCCGTTTCGGCGAGGTGGGTGTGAAGAGTCAGGTTCTTCTCGCGCGCGAGCGCGGCCGATTCCCGGAGAATTCCTTCCGTGACCGAGAAAGGGGAGCAGGGAGCCGGAACGATGCGAAGCATCGAACCGAAGGAATCGTCGTGGTACCGGGCGACGACCTCGCGGGTGTGGTCGAGAATCTCGCGGTCCGTCTGGACGACGGAATCCGGAGGAAGTCCGCCGTCTTTCCGGGAGAGGCTCATACTTCCGCGCGTGAGATGGAATCGTAATCCGGTGGGACGGACACCCTCGACCTCGGCGTCGAAATACGAATTCTCTCCGTGCGGAAAAACATAGAAGTGATCGAGTGCCGTGGTGCACCCGCTCAATAGCAGTTCCGCCGCCGCCACTGCAGAGGCGTCGAAGAGATCCTCCGGCGTCATCTCGGCCCAGATGTCGTAGAGATAGAGAAGCCAATCGAAGAGTTTTGCATTCGCCATTCCGGGAAGATTGCGGGTTAACGTCTGGTAGAAGTGGTGATGGCAGTTGACGAGCCCCGGGAGAACGAGATGGCCCTCCGCATCGACGATTCTATCGGCGGTGGGAAGTTCCGAACCTTCCGGTAGAATCCTCTCGATGGTCCCGCCGGAGATCAAAATCGAGGCGTTGGGAAGCAGGTCATCGGGACCGTCGAGCGTGAGAAGACAGGCGGCATTGCGGACGAGAAGCGACTTGTTTTCCGCCTCAGGTGCCACGGGAAAGGATTTTATCCGCGTTCTTCCAGCGCCGCCAGAACCGATTCCGGAGTGAACGGGATCCGCTTGAGACGGATTCCGACCGCGTCGTAAACGGCGTTGGCGATGGCGGGAATGGGTCCGTTGATGTTGATCTCCGCGATCGATTTGGCTCCGAACGGGCCGCTGGGCTCGAACGAATCCACCAGGATCGTTCGGATCGGTGGGAGATCTCGCATGGAGAAGATCTTGTAATCCGAGAAGGAGCTGTTCACCATGCGCCCGTTCCCGTCGAAGACGTATTCTTCGGTCAAGGCGTACGAGATTCCGTTGAGGACGGCGCCTTCGGCCTGCCCTTCAGCAAGCCTCGGATGAATTGCAACGCCGCAATCCACCGCGGCGACGTAATCGAGGACCTTGATCTGCCCCGTTTCGGTATCCACCGCCACTTCCGCAAAATGCGCCGCGAAAGGCGGAGGTGATTCGGGCGAGTAAAACGACGCCGACGTTATCGGATGTTGCTGATTTTGGCTGTAATAGGCCCGGAGGGCGATCTTGTCGAACGGCAAGGATTTTCCGTCCTCGGAGACGGCTTTCCCGTCGGCAAGGTGGATCTTCTCCGAGGGAAGATTGAGCATTTCGCCGGCGATGGAGGCGACGAGATCCCGCATCTTGTAGGCCGCCCGCTTCACCGCTCCTCCCGAGATGTACGTTGTCGAAGAGGCATAAGCACCGACATCGAAGGGTGTATGGTCCGTGTCGGACGAAACGACCTGAATCTTCTCGACGGGAACCGTCAGTGCTTCCGCCGCGATCTGGGCAAGGACAGTGTCGGAACCCGTCCCGATGTCCGTGGCCCCGACCCGCAACTGGAAGCTCCCGTCCTCGTTCATTCGAAGTGTCGCCGCCGCCATATCGATCTCGGGAATCCCCGACCCTTGCATCAAGGCGCACATTCCGATGCCGCGCTTCACCGGTCCCTCGTCGGGGGGACGCTTTCGCTTCTCGTGCCACCCGAACGCTTCGGCTCCTCGATCGAGGCAGGCATCGAGTTCGCAGGATTTCAGCGTCTGTTCGATTCCCTCCTTCCCTTCGCCAAGAACGGCGAAAACAGGGGAGCCCTCGCCTTCCCGAATGTGATTCTTCTTCCGAATTTCGATCGGATCCATTCCGAGTTTTTCGGCGAGTTCATCCACGGCGCATTCGAGCGCAAAGTAGCCCTGCGTGCCGCCGTATCCCCGATACGCCCCGCCGACCGGAAGGTTCGTGTAAGCGGCCCGAGCGCGGAAATAAACCGCCTTCGTCTTGTTGTAGAGCGGCAGGGTCTTCGAACCGGCGTTGCAGACGACCGTGAGCCCGTGGCTGCCGTAGGCGCCTGTGTTCGAAAGGGCGTCCATCTTGATCGCGCGGATCATTCCGTCTTTGTCCGCGCCAACGCTGATTTTCACGATATGCGGGTGCCGCGTCCGCGCCGTAATAAACTCTTCCGTACGCGTCATCACCAACCGGCAAGGCCTGCCGGTCCTCAGTGTTACGGCCCCGCAGATGTATTCGAGGATGACCTCCTGCTTCGCGCCGAAACCTCCTCCGACCCGAGGCTTGATGACCCGGATGTCCCGAATGTTCTTCTTCAAAACTTGGGCCGTGATGCGGCGCGCGTGAAACGGAACCTGAGTCGCCGTCTTTATGACGAGGCGATCGTTCTCGTCGAGGTAGGAGATGCAGGAGTGCGGCTCGAGCGGGCAATGCTGCGCGTAACCGAGATCGTATCTTCCTTCCGCAACAACCGCGCATTCCTGTAGGGCCTCGTCGATCTTGCCCAATTCCGCCTCGATTCCCGCGGCCAGATTTCGCTTCGGGTCGGATCCGAGAACGCCGGAAAAATCTTCCTCGTCATGGATGACCGGCGCTTCTCCCGAGATCGCCTCTTCCGGATCGAAGACCGCCGGAAGAATCTCGTAATCAACGCGGATCTTCCGAACCGCTTCCACAGCCGCCGCTTCCGTCTCCGCCGCGACCACCGCCACCTTGTCGCCCACATGCCGAACCTTCGTATCGAACATGACCGTATCGTACGGTGAGGGCTCCGGGTAACCCTGGCCGGCGGTCGTGTGACGGATCGGCTCCGTGTTGAAGGCATGAAGGATGCAGACGACTCCCTCCACTGCTTCCGCAGCCGTCGTGTCAATGGAACGAATTCGCGCGTGAGCGTGGGGAGAGGTCAGAAGACGGGCATGAAGGAGATGCGGAAAGGTCTCATCGTCCACGAATGCCGGGAGCCCGCAAGCGAGCCCCAGCCCGTCTACTTTCCTGACGTTGTGACCGACCGTGCGGAAGGTCTTCGGGTTCAATTCCTCGTATAAGTCCATTCCATGAATCTTCTGTTGGTCCATTCGGATCTCTCCTTCCTGAATCAAGCCCGATTCGGGGCGGGATGGTAGGCGCCGGAAGCCAAAGCCTTGGCGGCCTCCTTGACCGCCTCGATCTGCTTCACGTAACCCGTGCACCGGCAGATGTTCCCGTCGAGCGCGCGCCGGATCTCTTCTTCCGACGGATTCGGATTCTTCTCGAGAAGTCCGATTGCGGAAAGGACCATCCCGGGGATGCAATAGCCGCATTGGATCGCACCCGCCTCGACGAACTTTTCCTGGACCGGATGGCGTATGACCTCTCCGGTCTTCCGGTCGCGGTAAACGACCCCTTCGATCGTGCGGACTTCCGAGCCCTCCAGTGAGGCGGTGAAGACCTGGCAAGAGTTGACGGGATCACCGTTGATCAGCACCGTGCAGGTTCCGCAATCCCCGGTGTTGCATCCGCGTTTCGTCCCGTAGTAACCCTCGCGCCGGATTGTTTCGAAGAGCGTTTCTCCGGGATGGACGTCCCATTCGACTTTGCTTCCGTTGAACGTGAATTGAACCTTCATCCTCTTTTTCTCCCGTTTCTCGTTATTTCGCCAGCGCTGCAAGCGCGCGTTTGGTAAGAACCGCGGCCATCTTTCTTCGGTAGTCGGCCGAGGCGCGGAAATCACCCACCGTCTCGATGGGACAATCCCGCGAGGCTTCCTCGGCCAACGCGGGGTCGAGTCTCTTTCCTCGCAGTTTTTCTTCCACTTCTCGGACACGCACCGGCAACGCCGTGGCGCCCCCGATGACCACGCGTGCTTCGCGGATCGTCCCGTCGGTCTCTTCGTCGAGGCGGACGAGGGAAGAAAGGATCGAGATGTCCGTCTCGGTCTTGGCGAGCCGCTGGTAGGCGCCGCGACCGCCGGCACGAATCCGCAGTTCCGTGATGATGGCCCGGTGCGCCGCCTTCGAAGGGCCCGCCTCGTAGAACTCGTCCACCGTCATCGTCTTCTCGCCGTCCTTTCCGGCGATCGTGATTCGACCACCGATGGCAAGAAGCGCGGCCGCAATGTCGGCCCAGGCGGCGCAGGAGATGAGGATGCCGCCGATCGAGGCCCGGTTCCGCTGCACCTCCGCCAGATAATTCCCCGCAGCCTCGGCCAGGATATTGTCGGCGACGTCGCGAAGAAGTTCTGATCGGAAGAGGTCGCTCGGCCGTGCCCGCGCTCCGATCACGATCTCCTCCCCCCGCCGCTCAATTTTATCGAGCCCCAGTCCGCCCAGGTCGATCAGCCCCTCGATCCCTGGATGCGCCGAGAGCGCCAATTGCGTTCCGCCTCCCAGAACCACGTTCCGCTCCTTCTCGGAATTCAAAAGTGCAACGGCTTCTTCCAAACTGGTGGGACGATAAAACTTTCGAACGTTCGGTAACACGATTCCTCGACCTCCCATTTCATTCAAGCAAAGCAGAATATGCCTTTAAACCCCACCTGACAAGGGGGTCATTCTTCCAATTTGTCAATTTCGCGGTATGAAAGCGCGGCAACGGAGCGCGGACCCTCCAGTCCACGGCTGGCAGTTGGAGCGCCGACACTCCAGTCTGCGGCGAAACCTGGGAGCGCAGGTCTGCCTGCAGTAATGGAGCGCAGGTTCTCCAACCTGCGGAACGGACCGGCTTGCCGTTTCTTTGACGCGCCCCCCAACGCCGCCGTCGATTCGTTCTAGGCACGACCAACGATTTGGACTAGAAGCGGTTTCATAAGGCTTTCTTTCCCCTTGATATTTCAGGATTTTCGAGGCAGGAGCGGTACTTATGAAGCCGCTTCTAGACTCGTTTCAAAGATACGCGGAAATACAAAGGTGCCACGAATCGGAAAGTTTCACACTGTCTATCAGCAGGAGGAAGGAGGCTGGTTAGGCTATGCGGAGAAGATCCCGGGAGCGAATACTCAAGGTTCGTCTCTTGAAGAAGCCCGAGAGAATCTAAGGGAAGGTGTTGACACTCAGGGACAAAGATGTCGGGAAGATCGTCGGGGTGATTACGGTCGCGAAAACGGCCGCGAAAGATGAAAAACTCTCTCCGCCCTCGTAGATCGGCGCTTCGGAGGAGAAGGTTTTTCGACCGAACGAACACATTCTTTACGATCTGGAGGGGGCCAACGAGACCGCGGCGGAACGACCGTAAGATCGAAAAGATTCCCCCTAAGAAACTGAAGGCGTTCGGACGGCCTAACGACCTCTGAAGCTGCGCCCCGCCCCGTGTTGGCGGGGACGTCGTCCGGTTAATCCGGCCCTTCATGGGAAAAAGGCAAAGGGGAGAAGGCAAGTGGAAAAAGGAAAACGGGGCGGGGGGCTATAAAAGGATTTTTTCCCTTGGTCTTGTTCCCCGTTCTCAAACGGCGAAGTAGCATGCTCCCGGATGCGCAAAGTAAAGGCCGCTGACGGAAGAAGCCGGTTGCATCGCGAAGGTCTCGGTCAGTCGAACGGGCGTGAGGCGGTCGGCCTCGAGCAGTTCCCACAGAAGCCGCTTGCCGGAGTGGTCCGGGCAGGCGGGGTAACCGAATGCCGGTCGGATTCCTCGATAACGTTCGCGCAAGATGTCCTCGTTGGAAAGAGACTCCTCGGGCGCGTAGCCCCAAAGCGTCGTTCGAACGAGAAGATGGAGGTATTCCGCCAACGCCTCGGCGATCCGGTCCGCCAAAGACTTGATGAGAATCGAACCGTAGTCGTCGCCCGCTTCTTCGTGCTCCCGGGCCAACTCCTCGATTTCCGGCCCGGCCGTCACCACGAATCCTCCGAGATAATCACGCAATCCCGTCTCCACCGGCGCAATGAAATCCGCCAGAGAATAGCAGATGAAAGAGGAATCGGACCGGGCGCCCCTTTTTCGGACCTGCCTCGGAAATTGGAAAGCCCCGCGTTCCTCGGTGCGCTCGTCATCCCGGTAAATGATCACGGTTTCGTTTCGGGAATTGGCCGGGAAGAACCCGACAGCAGCCCGGGGAAAAACGCGCCCCAAATCGCGAATTCTTTCCAGCATGGCGAGCGCATCCGAATGAAGTTTTCGCGCCTCGGTGCCGACCTTCGGATCGTCCAAGATCGCCGGAAAGCGGCCCTTCAATTCCCAGGTTTGAAAGAAAGGCGTCCAATCGAATCGGGCGATGATCTCGTCGAGCGGGAGGTTTTCGAGAGGACGCACGCCGAGGAAACTCGGTCGCGGCGGTGTATACTCGTCCCACCCTCCATCGAATCGGTGTTCCCGAGCCTCTTCGAGGCTCAGGAGGTCTTCACGTTTCTTCCGGTTCGTATGGCGTTCGCGTAATTCCGCGTATTCCTGCCCCAAACGCTGAAGAAAATTTTCGCGAAGATCGTCACTGAAGATTTCACCCGTCACTCCGACGGCACGAGAAGCGTCTTTGACGTGGATTACGGGATGCGAGTACTCCGGGTCGATTCGAACGGCGGTGTGGATGCGCGAGGTTGTCGCGCCGCCGATGAGCAGAGGAACGGTCAATCCCGCCCGCTCCATCTCCCGAGCGACATTCACCATCTCATCGAGGCTCGGTGTAATCAGTCCGCTCAAGCCGATCGCATCCGCATTGTGCTTCCGTGCCGCCGCAAGAATCTTCTCCGCCGGAACCATAACACCGAGATCGAGGATATCGTATCCGTTGCATTTCAAAACGACTCCGACGATATTCTTTCCGATGTCATGCACGTCGCCCTTCACGGTCGCCAAAACGATGCGACCTTTCCGCTTTTGGGCTCCCTCCGCCTCTTCTTTTTCGAGGAAGGGGATCAGTACCGCCACGGCTCGTTTCATCACCCGCGCGCTCTTGACGACCTGAGGTAAGAACATCTTTCCCGCTCCAAAGAGATCCCCCACGCGGTTCATTCCATCCATCAACGGTCCCTCGATAACGGAGATCGGGCGGCCGAACTTCTCCAGCGCTTCCAACGTATCCTCCTCGATGTGCTCCGCAATTCCCTTCAAAAGCGCGTGCTGAAGTCTTTCCTCGACGGGAGCCCGACGCCATCGCGCCGCTTCCGATTCGGTTTTTGCGGACTCGGCTCCCTGCTTGACCGTCTCGGCGAATTCCATCAGACGTTCCGTTGCGTCGGGGCGGCGATTCAGAATGACGTCTTCCACCCGTTTGCGCAATTCGGGGGGAACTTCATCGTAAACGGCCAACTGACCCGCGTTGACGATGCCCATATCCATCCCGGCCTTTATCGCATGATAGAGAAAGACCGCATGCATCGCCTCACGAATCACATTGTTGCCGCGGAAGGAGAAGGACACGTTGCTGACACCACCGCTGATCAAAACTCCGGGACACTGCCGTTTGATTTCGCGGGTGGCCGTGAAGAAATCGACGGCGTAGTTGTTGTGCTCCGGAATTCCCGTGGCGACGGCGAAGATGTTGGGATCGAAGATGATATCTTGAGGAGGAAAGTCAAGTTTTTCGGTGAGGAGCCGGTAGGCCCGCCGACAGATCGCGATGCGCCGTTCAACGGTGTCCGCCTGTCCCTCTTCGTCGAAGGCCATCACGATCGTGGCGAAACCATGCCTTCGGACGCGTTTCGCCTGCTCGAGAAAAGCCTCCTCACCTTCCTTCAGACTCAGTGAATTGACGACGCCCTTCCCTTGGACGCATTCCAATCCTGCTTCGATGACGTTCCATTTCGACGAATCGATCATAATGGGGACGCGGCAGATGTCCGGCTCTCCGGCGACGAGAAAGAGAAATCGGCGCATCGCTTCCTCGGAGTCGAGCATTCCTTCGTCCATATTGACGTCGATCATCTGGGCGCCGTTCTCAACTTGTTCGCGGGCGACTGCGAGCGCTTCAGTGTATTTCTCCTCCCGGATGAGCCGAGCGAATCGGCGTGAGCCGGCGACGTTGGTTCGTTCTCCGACGTTTACGAAGTTCGCCTCCGGTCGGATCACGAGCGGTTCGAGACCGCTGAGGCGGCAGTATGGCGGTATCTCGGGGACGACCCGAGGAGGAAGGCCGGCTACCGCTTCGCCGATGGCACGGATATGATCCGGCGTCGTTCCGCAACAACCTCCGACAATGTTGAGAAGCCCCTCGCGGGCGAAGTCTTCGAGAATGTGCGCCATCTTCTCCGGAGTTTCATCGTACCCCCCGAACTCGTTGGGAAGTCCCGCGTTCGGATGAGCGCTTACGAAGGTATCGGCGACGGAGGAAATCTCGCGGATGTGCGGGCGCAATTCCGCCGCGCCCAGGGCGCAGTTGAATCCGATCGAGAAGGGCTTCGCGTGGGAGACGGAATACCAGAACGCTTCCGGTGTCTGTCCCGAAAGTGTGCGTCCGCCTGCGTCGGTGATGGTTCCCGAAATCATGATCGGAAGTGCGAAACCAAGTCGCTCGAAGGAGTCCAGAACGGCCCAGATGGCCGCCTTGGCATTGAGCGTGTCGAAGACCGTTTCGATCAACAAGAGGTCCGCGCCGCCGGCGATGAGCCCCTCGGTTGCTTCCGTATAGGCCGCAACCAGTTCCTTGAATGTGACGTTGCGGAAACCGGGACGCTCAACGTCTGGGGAGAGCGTGGCCGTTCGGTTGGTGGGGCCGAGCACTCCGGCAACAAAACGCGGATGCTCCTCCGTTTCAAATTCATCCGCGACTTTTCGAGCCAGTCGCGCCGCGGCTTCGTTGATCTCGCGGACAGTGGATTCAAGGCCGTAGTCGACCATCGAAATCCGCGTGGAATTGAATGTATTCGTTTCGATGATGTCCGAACCGGCTTCGAAATACTCACGGTGAATTTTCGCGATGAGATCGGGTTGCGTGAGGACAAGGAGGTCGTTGCACCCCTTCAGTTCCTTCGGATGACTCCGGAATCGCTCGCCTCGAAAATCCTCCTCCGCGAGTGAGTGTCTCTGGATCATCGTTCCCATCGCTCCGTCGAGAAGCAGGATTCGCTTCCTGGCCGTGCGGGAAAGGAATGCAAGGCGATATTTCTTCTTTTCGTCGAATATCATTTTTGAGGTCCGTTACAGGATTGTAAGTGGCATTCTTCCTCCGGGCAACCTCCCGAGTATTCCGCGGGGGGGCGGGTCAAGAAATGGTTCCTTATGTCGAAAAGATTTTTGGCCGCGGAAAATTCACCTCTCATTTCAAGCCGTCTGAGAGAGCGAGGGCTCTCCAACCTGGGAACGCAGGCATCTTGCCGGCAGAAGAACCGCAAAGAGCGTGGTTGCCCGGACCGCTGGCATCTTGTCGGTGCGGTGATCTCAGCACCGCGTTGGAGCGCGGATTCTCCAGTCTGCAGGACCATCGTGGAAAGACGAAACTGAACAGTGTTGCGTGCCCGATTGATCCGGGCATCTTTTGGTAAATTGTTACGAACAGCCTTCGTATCCCCGGCACCGTTGGCGTGCTTAAATCGATCCCTTAATCTCCTGGACGACGAAGGATCCGTTTCGTTCCCAGCAAGATAGAAAGGGATGCGGCTTGGCGACAACCAGGTTTTTCGGATGGACTCTTACAATAAAAATGTCTCAAAAATTTAGACTTCCGAAGTGGTGAAATTGACAAATTGGAAGAATGACACCTTTTTTGATTGCGTGGGAGGGGGTTTCTTCTAGGATAACGGTGGAGAGGATTACTTTTCGGAAGGAGAGCCATGGCGAAAAAGAAAAAGCGGAATGCCACTTCTTCGAACGCTCCAGGTAGGCCGGATTCCAGCGGCAAAAGGGCGCGGGAGAAACGGAGAACGCCTTCGAACGTGAAGGCCGGTGGAGTCAAAGAAGGGAGATACGGAGGGAAGAAGGATGTGGCAAAGGAATCTATCGAGAACGGCTCGATAGTTTCCGGCGGAGGAGGGGTGGCCTTTGTAGGTTTGCCGCCGTGGAAAGTAGCCGCCCTGGGAGCGGTTGCGTTGACGTATCTGACGCTTTTCGTCCTCTGGCTCGCCAACGTCCTGAACCATCCGATTTTGGGCATTGGAGCCGTGGAATGGTTCGGGAGGCAACCGGCACCGGTGGCCGCGCGAGGCAATATGACGTGGGTATTGGCTCCGCGTTTGGGGAACCAAGCGGTCAAATATCGGCTCGATCGTCCTCTTTCCACGACGCCTTTCACGATTCTCAAAACGCGTTCTCAGTCCAAGGATGGTTCGCGGGTTCTGGAGATCTCCTACCGGTCCGATTCGGAGAAGGTTTACGGGATTCTGGGAGTTCCCGCGGGGGACGGTCCCTTCCCCGCGCTCGTTGTGTGTCATCCATCGGACAAGCCGTACACGACGGGATTGCACACGGAAGACACGGTGAAATGGTTGGCCGAGAACGGAATCCTTTCCGTGGCTCCGGATTATCGGGGATGGGGGCGTTCGGAGGGGAAGCGGGGCAACGAGGTTCGTGATGTTCTCAATGCCTTGGAATCGTTGAAGAGGGATGAGCGGGTTGACCCGAAGCGTCTGGGTCTGGTCGGGTATTCGATGGGCGGAGGGATCGCCTTGCGCGCTTCGATTCTCGACCCCAGCCTGAAGGTAACGGTGCTGTATTATCCGCAGATGTTTGGTTCGTTGGAGGAATTCCGCGAAATCGTCGCCGGCATCGACCCCGGCCGCGCTTCGAACGGCGTCAAGAACTTGGCCGTGGAAGCCTCGAAGAGGAGAGCCGACAAAGCGGAGGTCGAATATATCATCCGGATGATCTCTCCGATTTACCACACCGAGGTTGTGCCGGGATTGGTGGCGGTGTTTCACGGTGAGAACGACAACATCGTCTCCATCAAGCAGAGCCGAGCCTTGGTTCAAGAGCGAACGCGCCGGAAATTGCCCGTCGAATTCCATTCCTATCCGATGCTCGGTCATGCCTTCGCCAATTCGATCGAGAATCCATCGCGCGAGGATTTCAAGGCCGTCCTCGATCGCGCCTTTGGACTGTCCGGATAGATATCGCCGCGAATGAAGGCGGGTCAAGACCGGATTCGAAATCTGGTCATCAATTCCTTTCGTGCCGTCGGAGCCGAAAATGAAGCGCGTTTCTACATCAAGGTTTTCCGTTCCCGACGCCCGCACCGATTCGCCGTCATTCTGCTCGATCCGCGCCTGACGCATCTCGAACTCGAGATGTTCGCAATTCAACTCGCCTTCCTCTCGGAACTCGGGCTGACCCCGATCGTTCTCCACGAAGGCGTTCTCAATCGAGGGGGAAGGCGCCGGAAGGACGGCGTTGACGCGCTTCACGAGACCTTGGTCGCTTCTTGGAATCTGAAGGGGATTCCGGTCGTCAGTTTCCTCGAAGAGGACGAGAGGGACAGCCGGCCGAATCTTTCCGGAATACGGCGGGCGACGCGCTCCGGTCAGGTTCCTCTCGTGCCGATATCGACGTCCGGGACAGGTACTCCCAAGCGGAAGGAAAGCGTCCGCTCCGAATTCCTCAAATGGATCGTTGCGGAATTGAAGCCCTTCAAGGTGTTGTATGTCACTCCGGAGGCCGGTCTTGTAACGCGAGAGGGAAGGATTCTTTCGAATGTCAACCTTCGCTTGGATCCCCCGCTCGCCCTGCAAAAGGAATTATCGCGGGTTTCCGCGCTTCTGTTTGGGGAGATTCTTTCTCTTCTCGAGGTAGCGCCGCCGCCGTTGGTCGTTCAGGTGACGGGAGCGGAAGGGTTTCTGGAGGAACTCTTCACGCAGAGGGGAAAGGGAACATTGGTGAAAAGGGGGGCCGAGATCGTCCGACACGAGGATTTTTCGACTCTTTCGCGTGGGCGATTTTCCTCGATGCTGGGGCGCGCCTTCGGAGTGCCGCTTCGCCGGATTTATCATTCGAGATCCTTTAACAGACGGTACCCGATCCGATCGATCTTTCTCGAGAGGGGTTACCGCGGTGGCGCGGTCGTCCGTTCCGCGGGAGAATGGGAGTACCTTGATAAGTTTGCGGTCTTGCCCGCGGCGCGAGGGGAGGGACTCGCGCGCGACCTCTGGAGAACCCTTCTGGAATACCATGACAAATTTTTTTGGAGGAGCCGCGCTTCCAATCCGGTGAACCAGTGGTACTATCGAGAGGCCGATGGAATGATGCGGCGAGGGGGATGGTTCTATTGGTGGAGGGGAATTCCACCGAGCGAGATGGCGCGGCTGCTCCCGATTCTCGACGATATTCCGGACACCCTCGCCCAAAAAGATTCACCCAAGGGGAAGAAAGGACGGGGTTCGTGAAGGTTCTTTTCGTAACCAGTGAAATGCGTCCCTACGCTCAAACCGGCGGCCTCTCCGACGTGGCCGCGGCGCTTCCGAAGGTCCTGAGGCGTCTGGGTGTCGAAACGGCCGTGATTATGCCGCGCTACGGTTCGGTCGAACGGTCCCGCTTGGATACCGTCTGCGAATTCGCCGTTCCGTTCGGCTCCGAGCAGTTACCCGCGTCGATTCTGATGGATCGCACGCGCGAGGGTGTGGCGGTTTATTTCGTCGATGCGCCGCGTTTCTTCGATCGGGCCGGCTTGTATGGAGAAAACGGAAGAGATTACGAAGACAACGCCGCGCGGTTCATCTTCTTCTCTCACGCGGCTGTTCTCTTCGCCAAGCATGGCCCCTTTCTTCCGGAGATTATTCACGCCAACGACTGGTTTACGGGGCTCGTTCCCGTTTACCTCAAGACGCTCTATTCCGGGGAGGCCTCCTTGGCACGCATCCGCACCGTCTTTACGATTCACAACCTGGCCTATCAGGGGATTTTCTGGCATCACGAATTTCCCCTGACGGGGTTGCCGTGGGAGGTCTTTCGCTACGATCAACTGGAGTTTTACGGAAAGATGAATCTTCTCAAGGGAGGCATCGCCTTCGCCGACCGAATCACGACGGTTTCGCCTCGATACGCAAGGGAGATTCTCACGGCCGAGTTCGGTTGCGGACTCGACGCCGTATTGCGTTTTCGGGAGCGCCATCTTTCCGGAATCGTCAACGGGATCGATACGGAGGTGTGGAATCCCGCCGAGGATCCCTATCTTCCCTCGACGTATTCGGCCGATGATCTGTCCGGAAAATACCGGTGCCGCGAGGAACTTCAAGGGTTGAACAATCTTCCGATCTCCGATGCGCCGCTCGTGGGGTTCATCGGCAGGCTGACGGAACAAAAGGGGATCGATATCCTTCTGGCGGCCTTCGAACGGCTTATGGAGCGCGGAGTCCAGTTCGTTCTTCTCGGAACGGGAGAATCGCGGTACGAGACGGCATTCGAGGAGTTGGGACGGCGCTATCCGCTTCAGTGCGGGATCAACGTGACCTTTTCCGACGAACTGGCACATCGGATCGAGGCGGGATGCGATCTCTTCCTGATGCCTTCCCGTTTCGAACCGTGCGGCCTGAACCAACTCTATTCCCATCGCTATGGGACGCCGCCGATCGTTCACGCCGTCGGTGGTTTGGCGGATACGGTTGAGGAATTCGAGGAGGCGACGAGACGGGGAAACGGATTTCGTTTCGAACAGTACTCTGCGGAAGCATTGCTCGACGCTCTGGATCGCGCCGTGGCCGTAAGGAGTCACCCGGAAGCGTGGGGCCGACTGATCGGAAACTGTATGGCGACGGACTGGTCTTGGGAACGGTCGGCGAAGGAATATCATTCCCTCTATTCGGAACTCCTCGCGGAGGCGCTTTCGGGAGTCGAGCCGTTTCATCCGGCCCACGCGACGACCGGGAGGCATGGTTCGTGGAAAGAAAAGGTTTGAGGGCGCGGAACAGGGCGCAGGGCGCGCGCAAAGGCGAGAGAGAAACCTATCCACGGCGCGGTTCGATTTTGATCACGAACGATGACGGAATCAGTGCGCCGGGGCTCGTGGAACTCGAACGCGCGTTGCGGAAACGGTACGGTGGCAGGATTGTAACCGTTGCTCCGGCGTTTCAGTCCACCGCGACTTCGCGGTCGATCTCGCTTTTGAAGGCCTTGCGGTGTGATGAGATCGCGCCAGGACGGTATGCCGTCGAGGGAACGCCGGTGGATTGCGTTCTCTGGGGAATCCGATTTTTGTTGAAGGGTGACGCGGCGCTCGTTATTTCTGGAATAAATCACGGCCCCAATCTCGGTCACGATATCGCCTACAGCGGAACCGTTTCCGCGGCGCTCGAGGCGGCACGACTGGGAATCCCGGCTCTGGCGGCCTCGTTGGCGGCGGAGAAGGCCGAGGATTTCTCGGAGGCGGTCGGGTATACGATGAAGTTCGTCCGAAGACTTCTCAGACGACCTCTTCCCGAGGGAGTGGCTGTTTCCGTGAACGTTCCGGGAGGGATTCCGAAGGGAGTTCGCGTGACGCGGCCGGGGAACGCGATGTTTGCGAATAAAATACTCGAACGGCGGGATCCCTTTGGGCGGCCGTACTATTGGCTGGCCGGCGGCGGCCGGGTTCGCAAACGCCACGAACCGGGGACCGATATCAACGCCGTGCTCGACGGTTATATCTCCGTTACCCCCCTCGACTCCGACCTTTTCGCCCCCTATACTGATCTCAATTTTTTGGAGGAGTAGCAGGCGCGGGCGGTTTAAAGGGAGAACTTTTCCCGGGCATCCGGGTGTCCTTTTCGCGGAGGCGGAAGGGAAGGGCCGATGTTGGAGGCGGAGCGAGGGAGAGCGGAGGCGGAGTGAGGAAAGGGCGCCGGCGAGAAAGGCGGGTGTGGTTTCGTTGAAGGAAGTTTTGCGCGAATATGAGAAGGCGGTGGAGTTGGTTCGTGCGAGCGCGTACGAGGAGGCCCTTCCGCTTCTCGAGAAGATTCTCGCGGCTGCGCAACTCGATTTCGGGAGACTCGAACATTGCCGTATGCTGGCGGGGTTCGTCTGTGGAGAGATGGGGAAATGGGAGGAGGCGATCCCGCATTTCCGGCAGGCGATGGTCAACGATATCGAGTGCCTTCCGGCCTATACAGCCTTGGGACACGCCTATCTGATGGCTGGAAGGATTCCCGAAGCCGTCGAGACGTTTCGCGTTGCGGTGCAGAAGGATCCAGCCAACCCGCAGGCGCGACACGGGTTGGCGTGGAGTCTCTTGGAGGAGGAAAGGAACCTTGACGAGGCCTTGTATCAGGCGCAGGAGGCCTTGAGGTTGGATCCACAGTCGGCCGCCGTGCGCGATACCGTCGGCTGGGTGCTCTATCGCGTCGGCGACCTCGAGGCGGCGATGGAGCAGTTGGACGAAGCCGTGCGGCTGAACCCGGATCACCCGGTGATCCTGCAACACTGGCGTGAGGTTCGAAAAGAAGTGAAGCGGAGAAAGGAAGAGTCGGGAAAGGAGAAGTGATCGGATGAAGAAGTCCTCGTGGGGTTGGATACTGGCCTTCGTCTTTCTGGTGGTGATCTTCGTCGAAACGATCGCCCTGGTGGTCCTGGCGGTTTCGAGCGGAGAAGAATCCGTCTGGGCGGACGAGAATTCGGTGGTCGTGATCAAGGTCGAGGATCTGATTGTCGATGCGAGGAAGATCACGGAGCGCTTTGAGAAGTACCGTGAGGACGAGGACGTCAAGGCGATCGTGTTACGGATGGAGACGCCCGGCGGCGCGGTGGGCGCCTCGCAGGAAGTGGCGGCCGCTGTTCGGAAATTGCGCGTCGATTACGGCAAGAAAGTCGTCACCTCGATCCAAAATCTCGGGGCCTCCGGCGGTTATTACATCGCCGTCGAGTCGGATCGAATCGTGGCGAATCCCGGCAGTATCGTCGGTTCGATCGGTGTCATTCTCGAACACATGACGGTAAACGAACTGACCGACCGGCTGGGAATTAAATTCGACGCGATCAAGTCGGGCCCCTTCAAGGATGCCGGGACGATCACGCGTCCGATGACGAAGGAGGAGCGGAGGGTCTTGCAGGAGATGGTGAACGATGCCTACGAGCAGTTCCGAGGAACGGTATTGGAACGCCGCCGCGCGGCGCTGGCGCGGGCGGCCGGCGTGCCGATTACCGATACCCCCGCGATCGCCGCAGCTCTTGACGCCATTGCGGACGGTCGGGTTCTGACGGGGAAACAGGGCCTGGAGGCCGGCTTGGTTGATCGCCTGGGCGGTCTCGAAGATGCGATCGATGAGGCCGCACGTCTCAGTGGAATCGCCGGAAAGCCGAATGTCATCTATGATAAACCGAAGAAGAAGTTCGATATTCTCGAGGAGATGTTCGGTGACGCGCTGGCCCCGGTGAGAGATCCCGCGGCGCGGGGCGGCCTCTGGTACCTTTACAAGTTTTGAGTCCTTCGAGTTTCACTTCCGAAAACGATCCGGAAGCGCCGAAGCCAGAGCGCATTATCGGCTTGACTGTGATCCTGCCGGGGCTGGGGCATGCGGTTGCGGGATATCCCTTTCGCGCGGCGTTGTTTCTTTACCTCTCGCTTGCCGTCGTTTTCGGCGGCGTTGGCAGTGCTTTGGCGACGTTGCGGGCGTTATGGCTGCGGCGGTCGTTTTTCGCGCCGCTCCTGTGGTGTGCCGGATTTCTCCTTTTCGGACTTCTTTTCTCGGGATTCGCGATCTATGACGCAGTCCGTGTCGCCAAGAAACCACATCGGGTCGAAAGAAGGTATCTCCTGACGATTCTCTACCTCGAAGGTCTCCTCATCGCGACCCTGACCCTGATCCTGGTCGGCTTTCGTTTCTAATCCGAAACTTTAAGCCCCGAACTTTAAACCCCACCAATTTCAAGGCCCAACTTCAAGCCCCAGCGAATTCTAAGCCCCAGGGGTTTACTTTTTGACATTTCGTACGAAACACGATGTCCGGGATTCGTATTGACTTTCGGCCGGATTCGTGCAAATTGCCCCGCAGATGGCTCTGCATACGCCCGCCGCAAAGAGAGAAAAAGGAAGAAGGCTAAAGGCAAAAGGAAAGAGGAAGAAGGAAAAAGGGAAGAGAGAAGGGAAAGGGAGGACGATGATACTTCGAACGGTGAACCGCAAGCGGCCACGAATTCATCCTCGCGCCCGCCTCGCGGAAAATATCGTGATCACCGGAGATGTCGAGATCGGAAAGGAATCCTCCGTCTGGTACGGCGTCGTGATTCGTGGAGACGTCAATTCCGTTCATATCGGTGAACGGACGAATATCCAGGACCTTTCCTGCCTTCACGTGACGCACGAAACCGCCGATCTCTGGATCGGTGACGGTGTAACGGTCGGCCATATGTGCCTGCTTCACGGATGTCGAATCAACAATTTTTCCTTGATCGGAATGGGGTCGATCGTGATGGATAAAGCGATTGTCGGTGAGTTGAGTCTTGTCGGCGCGGGATCACTTGTGACGGAGCGAACGGTGATTCCGCCCGGCGTTTTGGCCTTCGGTCGTCCGGCGCGTGTGGTGCGACCGCTGACTCCAGAGGAGAAGGAACAACTCAAGCAATCCGCGGAAAATTACGTGCGCTATTCGAAATGGCTTGGGTGATTCACGAGGTTTTGGTTTTCCGGAATCACCCGCGATGACTCCTACGCGGGCCGAGCAAGTGTGCCTGGACCGGATTCGAAGAACCATCGAGCAACTGCACTCGATCCCGGAAGAGATGTTTGCCGACGGACCGTGGGATACTCGGACCGCCCGATTCAGTCTGGAACGAAATCTTCTCGGATGGAGTCGCGGGACTGAGAAACTCGCCGCCCGAATAGGAAGCCTTGATCTCCGTTCGGACGGCGGGAAGCGCGTCCTCTTGATTCTTCCCGCAAATTCCCCCGCCGCCTGGGGGCATGCGCTCCTCTCGGTCGTGGCGGCGGGCCGTCCCGTCTCGATCCGGGCTTCTCGTCGACGCGCCGCTCTCATTCGAAGATGGACCGAATACTTCTTCCGCGCTCTCCCCGGTTGGGATTTCGATTTCGTCAGGGAACCCACTCCCCGCGAAAAACGGTATTTCGCGGTGGTCGTCTTTGGAAACGACGAGACGGTGGAGTCGGTGAAGGCGGAGTGGGGCGGAGAGGTGCCGGTGATGGCGTATGGCCATCGCTTCTCGGCGGCCTTCCTTGAGGAATCGGAAGTCGAGGGGGACCGGCTTTACGAGAATCTGAAAAAGATCGTGGAGGACGTTATCGTTTGGGATCAGTGCGGCTGTCTGTCACCGCAAGTACTTTACGTCGCTGTTTCGGAAAGGAAGGTTGCCGAGGTTCTCTGCGAAAGTCTGGTGGAGATATTCTCCGCTTATGAGCGGGAATATCCGCGAGGGGATGTAGCACCGGGAGAACATCTCCGTATCCATACCTTTCGCGCCGCCGTTGGGGGGGAAGGAGGCCGCGTTTGGGCCTCACCGGAATCAACCGCGTGGACGGTGGCGTTACGTGCCGAGCGATGGCTTCCGCGAGACGCCGTGGGCCATCGAACACTTTCCGTGGAGATCGTGGGGTCCCTGGAGGACGCGATGAAAAGACTGACGCCGTATCGGGAATGGGTCGAGGCGGTTTCGATAGGTGGGAACCTCAAGAGTGCGGATCACGAGAGAACGAAATCGGTTTCGACCGCCGGTTTCGGTCCGGATGTTTTCGTTCCCAGGGGGGGGATGCAGAGTGTGTCGCTTTTGCGGCGTCATTCCGGTCTTCGACCGTTGCCATTGGCGTTGGCGGAATTCTGAAGCGTTATCGTTTCTCGTGACCGCGGGAACCTCGGGAGCGGAGCCAGCGATGGTATTGCCCGCCGAAACGATGGGCCTCGTCTCGAACCTGCTGGAGAAGTCGGAGGGCGTGCGATGAGCGGTTCAACTCAAGGACGGCGCCGTCGGCCGTGTGAATCCGTTCTTCTCTCTTGGCTAAAGCGAGAACGACGGGGGCTTCGGTGGGAGGACCGGAATAGGCTGAGGAGAGGCTGGAGATGGCCGCGTGAAGTTGAGGGACTCCTCCGTCGATGAGAAGAATCTGGGGGAGCGGCTCCCGGGCGTTGCAGCGCCGGGCGACCACCTCCTCCACCGCATCCACGTCGCTGTCTTGTCGTCCACGGATTCGGTACTTCCGGTAGCGGGTTTTGAAGGGGAGCCCCTTTCGGAAGTGGACGAGTGCTCCGACGGTGTCACGGCCGCTCATTGTCGCGATGTCGATCCCCTCGATTTCGAGCGGGATTCGATCGAGATCGAGGAGTTCCACGAGTTCCTTCAGCGCGGCGTTTCGTGCGGCCTCCGTTCGTTCTCCGCGGGCCAGCCTTAACGCCTCGACAGCGTTCTGTTCGGCAAGACGCGTGAGTGCGGCATCCGGTCCGCGGCGGGGGATGCGGATTCGGGAGGAACGTCCCGTAAGTTTCCGCCAGACGCGCTGGAGTTCTTCCGGCGCTTTCGGCTCCCCCTGCGTCGCGGCAAGCGCCAGCGGCGCCTGAAGGAGACCTGCCTCGGAAGCCTCGAGGATCGTTCGCAAAAGTATCTCCTCGGTGTTCGTCTCGACCGGTAGATCGTAAAGGAAGACCTTGGAATCAGCGACGGCTCCCCCCCGTCGCCGCAAGAGAACGACCGCGGCCTGGCCCTCGTCGAGACTCCACCCGAGCGCATCGAGATCACCTCGTTCCGGCCGGTCCGCGGCCTGTTTGAGCCGGAGGTCGCGGAGCCGGCGAAGACCGGCGATGGCATCGCGCAATTCCGCCGCGGATTCGTAATCCCGGCGGTCCGCCGCCGCCTTCATTTCCGATTTCAACATTTCGATGATCTCTTGAGTTTCTCCGCCGAGGAGCCGCGCCGCTTTTTCGACGGATTCTGCATATCGATCGGCCCCGATCAAACCCACGCAGGGAGCCTCGCAGCGTCCAAGATCATAATCGATGCACGGCCGATTCCGTTTTGGGAGGGGGCCGTTGCAGCGCCGGATATGAAATTCCCGTGAAGCGATCTCGAGAAGGTGATGAACGATCTGCGTGGGGAAGGGGCCGTAGTGGCGTCCTCTCCCGGGCCGCGGGCGGCGGATCTTGAGCAGTTTGGGATACGGTTCGTTTGTCAAGAGAATCATCGGATGTCGTTTGTCGTCCCGCAGCGCTATGTTGTACCGGGGGCGGAACCGCCGGATCATCGATGCCTCGGCGAGGATCGCTTCGAAATCCGAACGGAATACGATCCAGTCGAGATCCCGGGCCGCTGCCAGCATCGCGTGGGTCTTTTCGGGAAGAGCGCGCTGGAGGTAAGAGCGGAGCCGGTTGGCGAGGGAGCGCGCTTTTCCGATATAAATCGGGCGGCCCCGGCCGTCACGAAAGGTGTAGACTCCCGGAGTCGAAGGGGCGTTCTGAATTTTTCTGGTGACGTTCTCGCGGATCGGCATAGGGATGAAATAATACCGTGAAGGAGCGGGGGAAGGGGAGAAAAAATCTTGCTCGGCCGGGGGGACGCCTTTAGAGTCAGGCGGCCTTTTCAATTTTTTACGCGGGGGGGTGGAAAAAACGTAAGGGAGAGAAGCGTGAAGGGAAAAAAGCGAGAAGAAAAAAGGACGAGGGCGCGGCGGGAAAGAACGTACGTGAATGTCGCGATCGTCGGCGCACTCGGATACGGAGGTGTCGGCGCCGTCGAGATTCTCTCGAGACATCCTTTCGTTCGGATTACACGCCTCCTCGATGTGACCGACATTGGTCGGCCGCTGGCCGAACTCTATCCTCATCTCGAGTCGGTTTGTGATCTGCAAATCGAAGCCGCCGATGATCCACGGCGGTTCCGGGGGATTGATTTCGTCTTCTTTGCGACTCCCGATGGGGTCGGACAGGTTCAGGCGCGGGAATGGCTCGCCCATGGAGTTCGGGTGATCGACTATTCCGGGGATTTTCGTTTCAACGACGTGGCTTCCTATGCCGGTTATGCCCGCAGGATCGGGCGGGAACCTCGGCACGCCAGTCCGGAATTACTCAAGAAGAGCGCATACGGCCTGGCGGAACTTCACAGAAAGGAGATTCGAAGAGCGGCGGTTGTGGGGAATCCGGGTTGTTTTGCCGTCAGTGCGATTTTGGGCCTTGCGCCGGCGGTCCGGGAAGGTCTCGTGAAATTTTCCGGTATCGTCATTGACGGCAAGACGGGCGTAAGCGGTGCTGGAAAGAAACCGCAAGCGGTCTTCCATTATCCGGCCCGGTATGAATCGACGAATGCCTATCGGATTTCCGGTCATCAGCACGTCTTCGAGATGGAGCGGGAACTTTCGCTTCTGGCCGGCAAGAACCTCCGCGTCACCTTCACGCCGCACGTCGTTCCGATGACGCGGGGGATTCTTTCGACGATCTACGCCGACCTGGAGCGGGGGATCGGAGTGGAGGAACTTTTAAAAGAATACCGACGATTTTATCGCAGCGAGCCGTTCATTCGCGTGGTGGGGCCGGATGCTTCGGCGGCGACTTCCGAGGTTCGCGGTTCGAACTACGTCAAGATCTGGGTGAATGCGGACATGCGGACTCGGAAAGCGGTCATCGTGTCTCACATCGATAACCTCGTGAAGGGACAGGCCGGAAGCGCCGTCCAGAACCTCAATGTCATGGCGGGATTTCCGGAGACGACGGCTCTGGAATTTCCAGGACTTTATCCCTGAAGCGGAGCGACACGAGTCACATTTCTCGAAGCCAGGAGGGAAGGTAGAAGGCAAAGGGAAAAAGGAAAAAGGCAAAAGGCAAAAGGCAAAAGGAAAAAGGCAAAGGAAAAAAGGCAAAGGGAAAAGGGCAAAAGGAAAAGAGCAAAGACGAAAGAGGATATGTCGGGATTTACTTCGAGAGAGGAGGGGGCCGATCGCGGGGTGTCGAATGTTCGATCAACGCGTATGACGGCCGACGCGATCGAGCAGGAGACGCATTTGCGCCTGGACCACCTTGAGAGTGACAAGAACGCGGGTATCCCGGAACGGACGAATTTTTTTGGAGAAGAGATAAAATTTCGCCAACGGCGCCACCTTGCCGACGATGGTGTAATCCGCAAGAAACTCTCCCCGGATGGAACGATCACCGAATTTTCTCAGTGCCACCCCGGGGGAATAATAGAGTGGATTGTATTTGACGCGAAAGACGGCGGAATCGAAATTCCATTCGGTTAATTCCAACAAAGCATCGCGGGCAAGGGTTTTCAGCGTCGTTACCGGTTTCATATCCTGCACGAAGACCTTCAGGAGTTCACTGCCGAGAACTCCGCTCTCCATCGTGACGTCGACGTTGAGAACGTTGAGCACCGTTCCGTCAAGTTTCAATTCTCCGCGCAGAGACCCCTTTCCTTCTAACACTCCCTTGAAGGGCTGCATCTTTCGGTAAACGATGCCGAAATCGACCGAATCGGCCGAGCCGAAGAAGGCGACGCGGGGATGGTCCCAGGTAGGGAAGGTGATGGCGAACGCCCCTTTTCCCGTTCCTGAAGCGAAAGAGAAATGAGCATCCTCCACGGAGATCGTTTTCACGTCGAAACGACTCGTGGCATCGAGATCATTGATATGAAGTTTGTCGTAGGCGACGGTGTCCACGTGGATTCTGCGTGAGCGGTCGGGCGCGACCTCGAGGTAGGTGAGTTTCTCCGCGCGCCGAAGGCGGAAGGGAATCGCGCCCGTGATCCCCTCGACTCGTATGGGAAGATTGCGGAAATAGAGGCTGGTTTTCTTCGGTTCGATCGTTCCTTCGATGTTGAGGTCGGCCCAGGTGTCCCCGACAACCGTCACCCGTGCCGCCGCCGTTCCGAGGAACCGAACGAGATTGAGTTTGATCACGGGATTGATGTCGGCGAGGGATTCATAGAGAGCTTGCGGAGAAAATTCATCGACGAACAGAAGAAGGCTCGGATCGCGCTGAGAAATCCGCCCCTCGAGATTGAAATGAAACGGTGTCTTTTTCAAAAAGGCATCCCCTGAAAGAGTGACCTCGAAAGCCGGGACGGGCTTTGCGGTGTAATAAACCGGTCCGGAAAGGATCCCGGATACGTCCAACCGATCCAGATGAAGGTCGGGTTTATAGGCGTTGAGAAATTCCATTGCGGTTCGACCGGGGATTCCCCGCAGGGCCAGTTGCAACGCGAGGTCCTCGGAAGGATAGACGAAATCGGAAACGCCGACCGTCCCCTTTTTCCCAGGAACGAAGAGTGTACAGTTTCGGACGTAAGTGAGTCCGCCGCGGAGAGGAGCCAGAACCTGAGCCGTAACGCCGAAAGGAATAACAAGCGTATCCGAAGGGAGCAACGGGCGGCGCTTGCGAGGAAAAGGGCGGAAACGTGATGTCCAAGCCCGCCCTTCGAAGCGGCAGTAATCCCGACGGAGGGGACTGTCGGGCGAGGGAAGGTTGAAGATCAAAGAGCCTTTGGCGCCGAAGGTGGAGAGGTAACGGGCCGCCGTGTCGAGGATCGGAATGCGAAAGTGTCTTCTGAGCGCCGCGATGGCGATCGTCTCGGCACTGATTTCCGTCTTTTCGAGGCGGCCGTTCTTGATCTCCAGTGTTACGTCTCCGTGGAACCCCTCCAAGGTGGCTCTTCCCGAAAGACGTCCGGAGAGGGCCGGATGCATTTTGGTTTCAATAACGGTTTGCGTTGTCGTGACGGGATCGCCGTTCCATTCCACGGCAAGGCGTCGGCACCGCCCGAAAACCCGTTCCGGTTTCCAACCGGCGGGTGTGGCGTGAGCACGAATCTGAAAGTCGCCCGTTGCATGGCGTGGGGTTATTCCGCGGAATGTCCATCCGAAGGCATCGAGAGAGATCGAATCGGCGTGAAAATCCGCATCCAAAGTCCGAGGCTTCAAGCCGAACATTCCCATTCGGGCCTTTCGCACGACGACGGAGCCGCCGAGGAGTTTTGCACGGCCGGAAAGAAAAAGTTCACCCGGTCGTGAATGAACTCGAATCCGTCCGTCTCGAGCGGCTATTCTCCTCGACCGGTAGGAGCGAAAGGTTCCCTCCGCCTCGAATTGTTCGATTCGCCGACGGAATGTGGAGTCGATGGTTATTCGTGCTCGAACATTTCCGGAAACATTCCGCAAATACAGCGGAGTGTCCGCCGAGAGCGCGGAGACGCGGGCCGCGGCCGTCAGAGTCATCTTTCCGCGCCAGCGGCCCGTCAAGACGGCTGTCTCGATGGTCAGCGAGCCTTCTTGAAATCGACCGTCGAAAGTCGAGGCGGAAAGCGGTCCGACGCGCCGCGTGCTCAAAACGAATCGCCGGTCCGCGGAACCGGGCAGCGCAGCCTGAAGCGGACCGGTATATTCTCCCAGAGTCCAGGTGCCGGAATCGAGAAAATAGCCGGCTCCGTGTTTTTTTATCTCAAATGAAACACCGGCGGGAAGTCCCCGGAGTTTTGAGAAGAGACGTCCGGAGTAACGACCCGAAGCCGGCTCGAGGTCCAGGTTTCCGGAGAGAGGAAGACCGGAGGTGAAGGGGAGAGTATCGACATCGAGACCGACGGCGAAACGCGCCCGTTCGTTCGATCGTCTTCGTTTCACTTCGACGGCAAGGCCCGGCCCCTTTCCGGTAAAGTCGAAGTCACCGTAAGGTCCGAACGAGAGCGTTCCCGAGAGATGCCGCACTGAGGCGGCGGTGTCTTTTTTTATGACGAGTTCGAGGGCCGGCAGTTCGATCCGGCGGACCGCCGGTTCCGGACCGGCCGGTTTCGGGAAGAGCCCTCGCGTACTCCAACCGTGCTTCGAACTGTATTGAATCGTGACCCGGGCGTGTTCGAGGACGACCCGAGAGAAGGTGAAGCGTGCGTGGAAGAGAAGATCCTTGAGTCGAGGATATGCGGAGAGATTCTGACCGGTCATTGTCGGCTCCTCGGGAGAATAATCCGGTCCGGGGACAACCAATGTTTCGATTCGCACGGGATAGGAAAGGTGCATCTTCCCCACCCGAACATCGCGGCCGATATAACCGCGAAGCGCGATTTCGACCGCTTGATGGATGTTTCCGGAGGAGTATCCGAGGAAGGCGGCCGCGGTGACGATACAAAAGAGCGCGAAGAAGAGGAGAAAGACCGAGAAGGCCTTGAGGCGTCGCGCGGGCACACGCGAACCGGAAGAAGAAAGATTGTCGGGCGCGGATTCCATTATGCCCCGATTATACAGGTAAACACCCTGTCGAAGAAAACGATGATTGTTGAATGGAGGAACGCGGACACGGCATCAGCAATGAAGCGAAAATCGAGGGGGGCGGCTGCCGCCCGTTTTGCACTTTTTTCCGTTCCTCGCAGCGATGTCTTGACGAGCCAACGCTTTTTTTCGGGAGATCGGGGGAGAACACGATGCTGCGGCACCGCGCATTCACCCGTTTCCAGATCCCCTCAGTAATATGTCGTGCGGAAGACGGGTTGGAAGAGTTCCTTTCGTTTTCGGCAGACGGGTTCGAGGAGACATTCGACGCATCGCGGCGGCTTTGTTTCGGGACAAACGCGTCGTGCGGTGAAGAAGAGAAGATCCAACGCCGCGTGACTGGTTCCGGAGAGCCGTTCCAATTCTCTCATCGCCTCGAAGACGGTATTCCGGATGTCCGCCTCTTCGTCCTTCGAGACCGCAACACGCTCGATCAGCCTTTGCGCAAGAGACTCGTCTTCGATCCGCACCAACCCCGTTCTCAGGGAGGTCCTCTGAATATGATAATCGATGACCGGTCCCCAGCCGGCTTCTCGGTCCTCCGGAGAAAAGGGAAGGAAACGCTCCGGGCGATTCGCCAGAGCCATCGCCAGAAGCATCGCTTTCTTCTTCAACGGATCCTCGCGATATCCGGGAAGTTCGGAGAGCGATCTGACGAAGAAGGCGACGCCGTCTCGGCGTTTTGCGGCATCCGAGACGATCGCCTCAAGTGAGTGGCTCTTTTTGAAGGCGGCGAAGGTGATCGTGAATTTCTCGTGGGTCTCCTTCATCGGAAGCGGTGACGTTCCGGAGTCGTCGTGAAAGCGCGTCAAGACCGGCTCGTTCGCCAGAAGATCGCGCGTGGCGGTATACCAGACGAAATCGGAACCCTTGAGCGTGCGGCCGTCGCGAACACCGAGAAACACCCCGTTCCAACGCTCACCCTCGAGGAACCAGAAACCGTACTGGTGCATCACGACGGCGAAAAAATATTCAAGCGCGCGAGGATGTCCGACGGGAGGAAAGAACTCGGCCGGTTCCGTGAAGGAGAACGGCGGCAAGGATTTTCCCCGAAGGACTTCGGCAAGCGTCCCGAGAACTTCCGGATCGATGACGACGCGGCTCACGAGGCCGCTTCGAAGCGCACGCGTCCGTTCAGATACGGGCGAAGTACGGGCGGAATCTCGACGCTTCCATCCTCGCGAAAACCGTTTTCGAGGATCGCAGCCCATGTCCTTCCGACGGCAAGCGCGCTGCCGTTGAGTGTATGGACGAATTGAGGTTTGGCGCCGGGTTTGGGGCGATAACGAATACGCATTCGTCGGGCCTGAAAATCGCCGAAGTTCGAACAGGAACTGATCTCGACATACCGTTCGACCCCTGGCATCCAGACCTCGAGGTCATACGTCTTGCGCGCGGAGAAGCCGAGATCATCGGCGGGGAGAACGACGCGACGATAAGGAAGGCCCAAAGTCTCGAGAACGGATTCGGCGTCCGCGGTCAGTTCTTCGAGCGCCGCGTCGGACTCCCCGGGTTTCGTGAAACGAACCAACTCGATCTTGTTGAACTGATGCACGCGAATGAGCCCCCGGGTTTCTTTCCCGTAGGACCCGGCCTCGCGCCGGAAACACGGCGTCCATGCCGTGTACTTGAGCGGCAGTTCCTCGAGAATCTCGTCTCGATGAAGATTCGTCACGGGGACTTCGGCCGTCGGAACGAGTGCCAGGCCGTCTTTTTCGCAGGTGAAGAAATCCTCGGCGAATTTCGGATACTGCCCCGTTCCGGTCATCGAATCGAGGTTGACGAGAAACGGAGGGATAACCTCTTGGTAGCCGCGTTTTTGTATCTGGAGGTCGAGCATAAAGGAGATCAGTGCGCGTTCGAGTGCCGCACCGTCTCCGCGAAGGAGATAGAACCGGGCCTGCGCAACCTTGACCCCGCGCGCGGTGTCGAGCATTCCCAAGCGTTCGCCGATCTCCCAGTGAGGCGTGCCGTGTCGCGGAGTGTCTCCCACCGTCTTGAGAATCCGAGGCTCGCCGTCCGGAATCTCGGGAGCGGGAAGATTCGGAATTTCGAGAAGGAGGCGTTCCAGTTCGGAGGCGACGGCCTTGAGTTCCGCCTCACGTTCCGGAAGGACCTTTTTGATCTCCTGCACGCGTGAGATGATCTCGGCTGGATCGCCCCCTCCGCGTTTCGCGAAACCGATTTCCCGGGAAAGGCTGTTTCGTTGAGATTGAAGTTCCTCGACCTCGCGGATGAGCAAGCGTCGTCGTTGATCGAGTTCGAGGAGTTTTTCGAGGATCACGGGCTCCTCGCCCCGGCGTCTCAAGCCGGCCCGATACGTTTCGGGATCGTTCCGAACGGCATTGAGATCGAGCATACAGGCGGTGGAAAGAAGAAGGTCAGACGCCCGGGAGTTTTTCGCCGAAAGCCGGGATATCCTTACCGGCGCGCTTTTCTTGGGCGAGAAATCGGTTGACGGCGTTGAGGTAGGCACGCGCGCTTGCCTCGATGATGTCGGTCGCCGCGGCCCGGCCTGCAACGCGCCGCCCGTTGATCTTCAGCGTCACGCTGACTTCTCCCAAGGCGTCCCGGCCGCGTGTGATCGCCTTGATCGAATAATCCGTCAATTCAGCCTCGATCGGAACAAGACGGTTGATCGCCTTGTAGGTTGCGTCCACCGGTCCGTCTCCGGTCGCCGCTTCCTCCTTGATGTCGCCTTCCCGCCCCAACTGGATCGTCGCCGTGGCGACGGTGCGGTTTCCGGCGGTGACCTGCAGATACTCCAAGGTCAGAAATTCTCCCGCTTGATAGATCTCGTCCTCGACGATCGCCTCGAGATCCTCGTCGTAAATCTCCTTCTTCTTGTCCGCCAGTTTCTTGAAACGCTCGAAGGCCTTTCCGATCTCTTCATCGGAAAGGTCGTATCCCAATTCCTCGAGACGTTTCCGGAAAGCGTGGCGACCGGAGTGTTTCCCCAGGACGAGTTGCGAACTGGGCACACCGACGTCTTGTGGAGTCATAATCTCGTACGTTTGAGAATGTTTCAAGATACCGTCCTGATGGATTCCGGCCTCGTGTGCGAAGGCGTTCCGGCCCACGATCGCCTTGTTCGGTTGGACGGGGAGCCCGGTAAGAGAAGAGACCAGCCGGGAAGAGCGATAGATTTCCTCGGTACGGATCCCCGTCTCGAGGCCGTACCTGTCCCGGCGGACCTTGAGAGCCATAACGATCTCCTCGAGCGAACAATTCCCGGCGCGTTCGCCGATTCCATTGATCGTGCATTCAACCTGCCGCGCACCGTTCTCAAGAGCCGCCAGCGAATTCGCCACGGCGAGGCCGAGGTCGTTGTGGCAGTGCGTCGAGAGGACACACTTTTCGATGCCGGGAACGCGTTCGCGCAACGTCGCGAAGATACGGCCGTATTGGCTGGGCACCTGGTATCCGACCGTGTCCGGGATATTGATCGTGGTTGCCCCCGCTTCAACGACCGCCGTGACGATCTCGACGAGAAATTCGAGATCCGTGCGTCCGGCGTCCTCCGCGCTCCACTCGACGTCGTCCGTGAAGGAGCGGGCGAGGGAGACGGATCGCACGGCCATCTCCACGACCTCCGCGGCGGTCTTCTTCAATTTCTTCTCCATATGAATGGGACTTGTCGCAATGAAGGTGTGGATGCGACGCTTCCGGGCCGGCTCGATGGCCGTTCCCGCCGCTTCGATATCCTTTTCCTGAGCGCGAGCAAGACCGGCGATGGTGGGACCGTCGATCTCTTGGGCGATCGTGTGCACCGCTTCCCAGTCGCCCGGACTGCAGATCGGGAATCCGGCTTCCATCACATCGACGCGAAGGCGTGCCAGTTGCCGCGCCACCTCGAGTTTCTCTTTTAAATTCATCGAGGCTCCGGGGCATTGCTCTCCGTCGCGCAAAGTCGTATCGAAAATTATGACGCGATTCTCTTGCATAACCGGCGAATTATATTCGGTTTTCCCTTCTTGAAAAGGAGGAAGAGGTTTTTTCGTGGGAATTCCGGAGAAGGGGCGTTATTTTGGTGCAGAAAAAGGTCCCGAGATCGAAAAAATTCCCTTTGCGAACGGAAGCGGCTGGGAATTCAGGAAAAGTAAAGCCCGCCGAGAAGGAGAAAACCGACCGCGGCGTTGAGGTGAAAGAAGGCGATCGGAATTCCGCGCGGGTTCCGGGCCAGAATATGTTCTGCGGTCAGAAGCAACCCAACGGCGAGACAGGATAAATTCCAGGCCGTTCCGAGGTCGAGTTGTCTTCCGAAGGCGAGGAAGAGACTGAAGGCGGCGGCGTGGAGCAGAGCCGCGAGAATCCGCGCGCGAAACGGTCCGATGAGCGCGGGCAAGGAACGGATGCCGTGGCGGCGATCGAAATCGAGGTCGAGAAGAGAATAGAGAATGTCGAAACCGGCGACCCAGAGGATCATACCCGCGGCGAGCAGAAAGAGTTCGGGGATCGGCATTCCTGCCACCGCGATCCAACCGCCCAGGGGAGCCAGAGAAAGGGTGATTCCCAGGACAAGGTGGCAAAGCGCGGTATGCCGTTTCGTGGACGAATAACCGAAGAGGATCGCGAGCGCGATCGGAGAGAGGATTCCCGCGGTGGCGTTGATGAGGAACGCGATGTCGACGAAGGCGAGTGAGAAGAGGAAGACGATGATCGCCGCCGTCTTTTTCGAGAGGCGGCCCGAAGGAATCGCTCGATCCTTCGTACGGGGATTGCGAGCGTCGATCTCGGCGTCGAGGAGGCGATTGAAACCCATCGCGGCGGAGCGGGCGGTTACCATCGCCAGCAGCACGAGAAGAAGAAGAGGAAGGGTCACCGTTCCGCGACCCGTCCGAAGAGCCGCAAGGAGCCCGAGGAAGGCGAAGGGCAGAGCGAAGAGACTGTGTTCGATCTTGATATCGCGGGCGAATTCGTGGAACGCCGCCCCTCCTGCCGGGGGCGACGTCGGCCCCCGCGGCTCCTTTATCGGACGGGAGGAGGAAAAGGAAGATTCCACTCTTCCCACCGTTTGAGGATTCTTTGCCGAACATCGGGATCCATAACCTGGCGGTCGGGCCAGGGACGTGCGAATCCTTCATCCGGCCTCTTGCGTGTTGCGTCGACACCGACTTTGGAAGAATACCACGGAAGGCGCGAAGCGTGGTCCAGCGTCTCGGCAGGTCCGAAGGAGAACTCCAAGTCCCGCTCGGGATCGATATTCGCCAAAGCGACCCAGGCGGCCTCTGAGGGGTTCTGGACATCGACATCCTCGTCGAAGACGATGATCGTTTTCGCAAAAGCCATCTGCCCCAGGCCCCAAAGCGCATGCATCACCTTTCGGGCTTGTCCAGGGTAACGTTTCCGAATCGACACCAGAACGAGATTGTGGAAGACCCCCTCGAAAGGCATATGGTAGTCGACGATCTCCGGTATCATTTTTTTCAACATCGGAAGAAAAAGGCGTTCGACGGCGTACCCCATCCAGCAATCTTCCATCGGGGGAGGGCCGACGATCGTCGTGGCGTAGATCGGATCTCTCCGGTGCGTGATCGCCGTCAGGCGGAAAACAGGGTATTGATCGGGAAGAGAATAGAAGCCGGTGTGGTCACCATAGGGGCCTTCCGTCCGGAGATCTTCGGGATTAACCCAACCTTCAAGAACGATTTCCGCTTCGGCAGGGACTTCGAGCGGAACGGTCCGGCAGGGAACAAGAGGCACGGGCGCTTTGCGCAGGAATCCGGCGAAGAGAAGTTCGTCCATTCCGGGCGGAAGCGGCGCGACCGCGGAAAACGTCGTCGCGGGATCGGTTCCGATCGCAACGGCGACCGGTAAGCGTTTCCCGCGGGGAAGAGCATCCGCGTGTTCCGCTCCGCCGTGGTGTCTATGCCAGTGCATTCCCGTGGAGGTCTCATCGAAGACTTGAAGGCGGTAGAGACCGACATTCCGTTTTTTGCTTTTCGGGTCCTTCGTGAAGACACATCCGAGACTGATGAACGGCCCGGCGTCTTTCGGCCATGCTGTGATGACCGGCAGTTCCGAGAGCCGGATATCCGTTCCCGTCTTGACCACTTCCTGACACGGAGCCGTTTTCGCCGCACGCGGTGCGATGCCGGTGAGGCGGCGGAATTGCGGCAGGAGTTTGATTCCCTCGAGGATTCCCCGCGGGGGTCGGGTTTCCAGGAGAGCCTCCATTTCCTCCGCCAGCGCGTCGAGAGATTCGGTCTCGAGAGCCAATTCCATCCGGCGGCGTGAACCGAATTGGTTGATCAAAACGGGCATCCTGCTTTGGGTTCCGGAAGGGTTTTCAAAGAGCAGAGCGGGGCCTTGGGCCTTCGAGACAATGTCGGTGAGAGCGGAAATCTCGAGGTGGACATCGCAGGGGGCGGAGATCCGGCGCAATTCTCCCTCCTCTTCCAGGCGTGCGATCCAATCGTTGAGATTTCGGTAAGCCATCAGGAGTCTTCTCCGGCGCTTTGGGCGGAGGGGTTTTCGGCTCCGGGATTGTATCGGATCGGTACGCGGGGAGAAAGACCGAGGTGTCGCAGGACTCGATCGGTCACGAAGTGAACCAGGTCTTCGATCGAGGTGGGATTGTGGTAGAATCCGGGCGAAGCCGGAAGGATGACGGCTCCGGCCTCCGCCAGGGTCGTAAGGGCTCGCAGGTGAACGAGATTGAGCGGGGTTTCACGGATGACGAGGAGGAGCGGACGGCGCTCCTTGAGAGTCACGTCGGCGGCGCGGCAAAGGAGATTGTCGGAGGTTCCGGCCGCGATTCGGCCGGCGGTTCCCGTGGTGCAGGGAACGATGACCATTCCGGCCGTTTCTTTCGTCCCCGTCGCAATCGAGGCTCCGAGATCATTGACAGGATGAAGGCGCACCAAAGGTCCCGTGAAATCCTCGGGACGTTTTCCCAACTCTTCGGAAAGGAGCCGGCGGCCGAGGCGGCTGACGACGAGTTCGATGCGCCGGTTCAACGCAACGAGTTCGGAGAGAAGCGCCTCGGCATAGATGGCCCCGGAAGCGCCCGTGATTCCGACGACGATCGGGGGAGAAGACGATGTCATCGGCGTTTCCGAGGAATTCGGCCGGCCTGCCTGATCAGTTCTTCGATTTCGAAACGGGTGAGAGGGCTTTGATTCGTCTCGTAGATCGTTTCCTCGGTCACTGTTCCATCCAGGTCCGCCGCGCCGAAATGGAGCGCCAGTTGAGCCACCCCGACTCCCGCCGCCGGCCAATAGGCCTTGATCACGGGGAAGTTGTCGAGCGCGATGCGGGAGAGCGCCACGGTCCTGAGATATTCGACCGCGGAGGGAGGTTTACACCCGGCCATCGGAGTTCCCGGCGACGGGACGAACGGGAGAGGAACGAAGCAGCGGAATCCCCCGGTTTCGTTCTGTAGTTCACGAAGCGCCAGAAGATGGTCGATCCGTTCCTCCGGTGTCTCGATGTGTCCGAAGAGCATCGTGGCCGTCGAGAAAAGGCCGAGGCGATGGGCCTGGCGGTGAATCTCGAGCCACTCCTCCCCCGTGATCTTCGTTCCCGCAATCCGGCGGCGTACCCGCGGCGCGAAAATCTCCGCCCCCCCTCCCGTGATGCCCTCGGCTCCCGCGGCCTTGAGCCGTTCGAGCGTGTCCCGAAAGGAGAGCCGGTGGCGCTTCGCCAAAGCGCCGATCTCCACCGCCGAAAGGGACTTGACGGTGATTTTGGGATGATTCTTCTTGAGGGAGGAGATGAGTTTCGTGTAGTAGTCAAGGTTCAGGGCGGGGTCCACGCCGCCGACGATGTGGTATTCCGTGATTCCCCGCTCTTCGTCGCCGATCGTTCGTTCGAGAATCTCCTCGACCGTGAAACGAAAAGCACCGGGAGATCCGAGCTCGTTCCGAGCAAAGGAGCAAAAGGTGCACCCGAGGTGGCAGATGTTCGTCGGTTCAATATGCCGGTTGATGTTGTACGTGACGATTTCGCCGTTGATCTCCTTCCGGAGAGTGTCGGCTTTCTTTTCGATCTCTTCGAGGGGGGCGTGATAGAGAGTGAGAAGTTCGGTTTGAGACCGCGCCAGTCTCGAACGCCGCGGGGAGTCCGAACGGCGATTTCCGGCGGCATGACTTCTTTGGGCAACAGTTGTTATAGGGGTCATAATCATTCTCCTCGGTAACTCTATAACGAGCAGGAGTTTGTGAGAAGGATTTCGTGAAATGGGGGTGTTCGGTTGTCGGCGGGAAGAGTTTCGCGTATCGTAGCGGTATGAGAGAAGCGGGGCGATATGCGGCGGCGTGCGGGATGCTCCTTTTCGCGGTGCTGGCGGCCGTTTCAGGAAACAGCAGCGACGTGACGGGCCGAATGACGCTTCTCGATCGAGCCGCCGATCAAGTCTTCGGACAGCCGACAATGACCAGCGGCGTGAGCAACAACGGAGGCATTTCGGCTCGCTCGTTGTCCGGTCCGGGCGGCGTCGTTGTGGATGCCGACGGGAGGCTTTTCATCTCCGACGCCGGAAACAACCGCGTTCTGGTCTTCTCCGTTCCGCCGCTTTCGGATACGGCGGCTGATACGGTGATAGGACAGCCCGACTTCGGCTCCAGTGGAGCCAACGCGGGGGGACTTTCGGCGGGAAGTCTTTGGAATCCGTTGGGGCTTGCCGTGGACGGAGCAGATCGCCTTTACATAGCCGATGCCGTCAACAACCGTATTCTGATCTTCGACTCTCCTTCCGTTGATCCGCGGACCGCGGACACCGTGATCGGGCAACCCGACTTCACGACAAACGGCGCCAATCAGGGAGGACTTTCCGCGAACAGTCTCTCTACTCCTTTTGATGTGGCCGTCGATCCCTCCGGAGCCATAGCGGTTGCGGATTTCAACAACAACCGCGTTCTTTATTATCGGAATGTGACGGCGGCGGACACCGGAGCCGACATCGTTTTTGGCCAGCCGGACTTCGATAGGGCGGCGGCGACCTTCCCTCCGAACGCCAATACCCTCTCCGGTCCCGGCGGAGTGGCCTTCGATTCCGCCGGCCGTCTCTATGTCGCCGACCTCGGAAACAACCGTATTCTTCGTTTCGATGATCCGGGGTCCGGAGACACGACGGCCGACGCCGTCTTCGGCCAACCGGATTTTACGGGAAATTTGGCCAACAACGGAGGTCGTTCGGCGAACACGCTGAGTTCGCCGGAAGGGATATTCGTGGACGCCGCGGGGAATCTCTTCGCGGCCGACCAACTCAATCATCGCATCCTCGTTTTCAACGGGCCCGCGTCGGGCGATACGACGGCCGATACCGTACTTGGGCAAAGTGATTTCACGACCGGAAACCCCAACGACGGAGGCCGGTCCGCACTTTCGCTCAACGTTCCGCTCGCCGTCGCCGCCGACGCGCGGGGCCGTATCTTCGTCGCGGATCAAGCGAATCACCGCGTTCTTCGCTATGACCGGAGCCAGTACGATACTCTTTCGGCTCTTCCAGTCGCCTTCCTTCTTGATCCCTATGAAACGAACGTGAGACTGACGCCGCCTTCCGCGGCCGCCGAGACCTTCGTCCAGGTCAATCTGAATTTCGGCGGAACGACCTCGGGGGCGCTTCGGACGGCTGCGGCGGCGGAGAAAGGAGCAAATTACACTCTGAACTTTCCGCTAGTCTCCGGCTTTGACTCCGCAACGGTTTCGCTTTGGACGAGCGATCCGGCCCCGGCCGTCTTCCTCGGGCTCCGAACCGATACGTCCGGTTTTGATACGGAAAGCCTTCCGCGATCCATCTCCGGCGACGATACGGGCCTCTCGGCTCTTTTGGCCACGGAGTTTCTCATGGAGTTCGCCGACGGTTCCGGAAAACTGATCGGGGATACGATTTCGACGAGAGAGATCGGGGAGACCTTTGCCTTTTCGATTCTTTACGAACTGTCGGAAACAACGACTCGGCGCTTTGCGGCCCTTGGATTTGACACGCGCGGTTCGAGTACGGATTTCGGGTTCTGGTACGCCGACACTCACGGAGGAGTATGGAAACTTGACGCGGCGGCTTCCGTTTCCGTCGAGACGAACGCCTCGGGCGGAATCAATCTCCGTGTTCGAGGGGTGACCCGTGATCTTCCCGGTGGGCTGGGGGGAGCGGCCGTCTCCGGATCCGGTACCTCTGTTTCTTCCGGCGGTACCTGCCTTCTCGAGAAAATGCGGTTTGCGACTTCGGCGTGGCGCGGGTTGCGCCGGCTTCGGGATTGGTTTTCCGGTTTTCGATTCGGGCGCCTCTTGATTTCGTGGTACTACGGCTGATTTCCTTCGCTCCGCTGGTTCTCGTCCCAACGGCGGTGTTGGGGTTTGGAGGCAGTCCCGTTATGACGACGGCTCTCCTTCTTTTGTCGGGAGCGCTCGTTCTTGGGAGGCCTCCTGAGGCCTTCAGTCGCCGGCTCTTCTTCTTGGCGGCTCTTCTCGGAACGATCGGCGAGGCGGCTTGTGTCGCGCTGCCGTGGACCTCCACCGGCGCGGGTCTCTGGATATATCGTTTTCCCCCACTTCTTGGAATTTCGCTTCCCATCCCCGTTTGGATTCCCCTCGTTTGGGGAAACCTCTTCGTCCTCTTTTCGGCTCTTGCGGACCGGGGAGAGGTTCGATTGAGGATGCTTACGGTGGAAGGAAACGGTGATGGTAAGGAGGGCGAGGATGGCTCGGACGGAGGTGGCGGCGAATCGGCGGGATACTTCGGAATCGTCGAGAGGGCGTGGAGAATTGTGGGCGGGAGCCTTCTGGTTCTCTATATGTTGTTTCTCTCCACGGCGATCAGCGGTCGTTTTCTGGTCATCTTTCTTCCGCTCGGATTCTTGATCCTTTTCCGTTGGAATTCATTACGAGATTTTCTCCTCTTTGGGATCGCCGCGATACTGGGAACCGGCGGGGAGATCCTGGCGATGCGGGCGGGATGGTGGGAATACACGACCCCTCTGTGGAAGACGGCCTGGCTGGCGCGGTGGGGCATTCCCGGCCTTCCGGCCTCGTTGCCGATGGCATGGGGGATTTCGGCCGTGTTGCTCTCGCGCTGGGCTCGGAGGTCTTGGTGATGGCGCGGGTGATTTCACGCGAAACGACACTGCAACAGGAAATGAAACGCCTCGGCAAGGAAAGCCGGTGGCTGGAAAAACTCTGGAAGATCGAACTCCTTTCGGGGGGGATCGTTCTTCTGATCGGACTCCCGTTGGGAGTATTCGGAAAGGGTTGGATGACGGCGGCGATCGGGGGAGCCTTTCTCTTTCTCGGAATCGCCCATTGGATGAAGCGAGGCGAGACGAAGGGGAATATCGGACGTTTCGCCGGAGGCGCCCGCGGAGAGGAGGTCGTATCGGAGATCCTGGAGAAGAATCTTCCGGAGAGTTATCGGATTCTGAACGACGTCACGGTTCAGTCAGGCTTGCGAAAAGCCCAGAACGACCACATCGTTTTGGGGCCCAATGGGATCTTTGTGATCGAGACGAAGGCCTACACGGGGCGCCTGACGGGGCGCGCGGAGGACGATACGATCCTTCAAGTCAAAACCTTCAGGGGGAAAACCACGGAGACGCGGATCAAGAATCCCGTTTCTCAGAATCGATATCATCTCGATGTCATTCGCGAGAAACTTCAAGCGGCGGGGCTTGTGACGGACGATCTGAAATCCATCGTCGTCTTTACGAATCCTCGGGCGATAGTGCGGATCGAAGGCTCGGAGGACCCGGTGATCAAACCGGAGTTTCTGGCGCAGGTGATCCAGGAGTCACCGTCTCGTTACAATTACGACGAGGAGTATCTCGATCGCGTTATGGATGCCCTGCAGGTTCAGTGACAAGCCGAGAAAGAAAGTAGGGAGGGCGGAAAGACGATCCGGGGACTGGAACGTCCTTGCTCCATCACAAACAGGCAGGGGGGGTCTGAAATCTGCGAAAGAAAGGACGGTGGTTTTCGGATAGGGGCTTCGCTCCACCGCGGAATGGAGAATCGAGGCTCTCCTCCGGATCGGAGAGTTATCGCTCCGTGACTCAGCATTTCGGTTCACTCCGATTGAACACTCCGATGTCGAACCATTCTCGCGCCCGAGCAAGGCTCAGGGAAAGGTACTCGGAATCCGTCGAGAAGATCTCGAGCGTGATCGTGCCGCGGTAGGACGCCGCTTTCAATTCTCGTACGATGTCGTCCCACGGAACAGATCCGACGCCGAGGGGCATGTGATCATCCGTGCGACCTCGATTGTCGGAAAAATGGATATGTCTCAGCCGCGATCCGTAGCGAAAGAGAAATTGCGACGTGGCGTTGGTGCCGTCCGGCGTCAGATTGGCGTGGCCGACATCGAGGTGGAATCCGAGGGAAGGGAGTTCGGAGAAGAGGGCATCCAAGATTTCGAATTGTTCTGGATATCCCGAGACGTGTTCAAGAAGGACCGTCATCCCGAGATTCTCGGCTTCGCGAACGACGGGCTTGAGGGTTTCCACCTGGGAATCGATCCCGGATTGGAGTCCCAGATATCCGGCCAACGATCCGTGGATATGGTAGGTCATCACCTCGGCGCCGAGGGAATGGAAGATGCACAGGGAGTCGAGAAGGACACGGGTCACTCCGGCGCGCGCTTCTCGATAGGCGGCGTTTCCTTGAAGGTGCCATCCCGTATGGCCGACGAGGCCGAGGTTTTGTTTCTTCAACGCCGCTCGGATTTTCCTGACCGGAAAATCTTCCACGGAGGCTTCCGGGGGTTCCAGCGTCAGGTCGAGGAAATCGAACCCGAGTTTGGCCGCGGCGAGAATCTCCGTTTCGAGATCCCGCCCCGGATGATTCATCATCCCGAAACGAGGGTGCGGGTTTGTTGCGGATTTCGTCATCGCAGTCCCCCTCCCGTGAAAGATTCATGAAAAAGAAAGATCGGAATCAGGATGTCACGACGATCTCGCGGGGGAAACAGCCTTGAAAAAGATGCCGTGGCCGCCGGAAACGGGAGTCGATTACGAGGAAACACGGTTGGCCGTCTCTCAACTTCCGTCTTATAATCAAGAAATTGTACCATAGCGTTCGTGGAGGATCCTACGCGTGAGAAGAAGGAGAAGCAAGCGTTCCGGCGACAATTCCGCCTCGTCGACTCCTTCGCCGAACGGTTCCCCTGCAGCCGGCGGGAATGAGAAGAAGAGAGCACGCGGTTCCGGAAGGAGGGATTCAAGGGACGATTCTTTTCGCGGAGATTGGGCACGTCGCCTTGCCGTTTTTCTCTTTCTTCTTCTCGCTGCATTTCTTCTGGTGAAGCTCCAATCCATTCTGATGCCGTTCCTTTTGGCCTGGATCGCAGCGTATCTCGTGACTCCGATCGTCGATATTCTGGAATTTCGGCTCAAATTTCGAAGATCGCGCGCGGTAACCGTTGTGCTCATCTTCTTCGCGTGCTTTGTATTACTTGTTCTCCTTCTGATCCTTCCTCCTTTGATACGCCAGAGTGTCGATTTTGTTTCGGCCGTTCCGGATTACGTCTCGAACCTCCGAGGCCAAGTCGAACGATGGGCGGAGGGACGAAGATTTCCGCCGGCCGTTCGGCAGGCCATCGATGAAGGTTTGTCCATCGCCGCGGAGAAGGCTCGGGAAGCGGCGCCGGAGATCGCCGCATTCCTCGGAAATCTCTTCGTCGCCTCCGTCTCCTCGGCCCTGGGGATTCTCTCGTTCTTTTTCTCGACGTTGATATTTCTCTTCGTCTTTTTCTTCTTTTTGCGGGATTATCATCGTCTCAGAGACGCGATGATGACGGCGGTTCCCCCGAGATTTCGTGATCGAGCCGAAAGGATACTGCGGGAAATGAGCCGGAATTTGCGAGCGGTGTTGCGCGGCCAATTGGTCGTGGCCGGGATTATGGCGGCCCTCTATGCCGTCGGGTTGCTCTTTGTCGGTATTCCTTACGCGATTCCAATCGGCATTCTCGCCGGTTTCGGCAATTTTCTTCCGTATATCGGACCGCTTTTCGGGCTAGTGCCCGCGGTGCTCTTGGTCTTTTTCGAGGCGGGGTGGGTCTTGGGGCCGGCGCTGCCGGGGTTGGTTGGTATCGTCGTCGTCTTTGGAATCGTTCAGTTTCTGGAAGGATTCCTTCTGACGCCGAGGTTGGCCGGAGGAGCGGTCGGACTGGGTCCGGTGGCGACGTTGTTCGCAATCTCCGCCGGCGGGGTCCTTTTGGGGATCTTCGGCGTTGTGGCGGCCCTTCCCGTCGCCGCAATGATCAAGGTTCTTTTGAAGGAGATTTGGGAACTCTATCTCGCGTCGGATTTCTATAGGAAATCGACCTGAATGCTTTGCGTTGCCGGAGGAGATCAGCGTTCCAGATTGCGGCGGATATCCTCGCCCCAGGCCACCGATTCAAGATAGGCCGCGACGGCCTCCTCCTCGGGGATCCGCAACTGGGTTCCGAGTCGGACGAGCGCATCGAAATCCCCCTCTTCATAAGCACGGGTGAACGCGAAATAGGAACTGTACGGAGTATTTCGGCCTAGCAAGGTCGCCTTGATTTCGTTCGAGACGCCGATCTCATCGAGGATTTCCGGAAGGGGGCGTCCCAAGAGTGTGTCGATGAGAGAGAACATTCCCACGAGAAAACTTCCCGGCGCGGAACCCTCGTCCCGAGCCAGTTGGGCGATCTTCTCGCAAAAACGCGCGCGGATCACGGCTGTGATGAAGGTTTCGTCCGGCAGATGTTCACTCATTCTCGCCAGCGTCAACAGCGTCACCCATTTTCGAATCTCGACCTCTCCCAAATATGCGAGAGCATGCCTCAAAGAGGAAATCGGTTGCGTGGGAGAGAAAAATGCGGAGTTGATGTATCGCAGAAGTTTGTAAGAGAGTCCGACATCTTGTTTCAAGATCATCTCGAGTTCCCGAAAATCCAAAACAGGTCTGTGAACCGCGCGAAGAAGATCGAGCACATTGACCTTGAGGCCGGAAAGATCGGAACGGCTTACTATCTCCGGCTTGCTGAAATAATAACCCTGAAAGAGTTCATATCCGTGCGCGAGCGCTTCCTCGTATTCCGCTTTCGTCTCGATCTTCTCGGCGAGAAAGACGAGGCCGGGGCGGGAGTATTTTTCGATGTTTTCGACCCGGCCTTTCGGGTTTGTCAATCGGAAGTCCACCTTGACGATATCGGCAAGTTTCATCAGTTCGGACATTCGTCCATCGAAGACAACGTCATCAAGAGCGAGGCGGTACCCTTGTTGCTTGAGCCGACGACAGTCTTCGAGAAAAAAACGATCCGGTTCGATCTGCTCCAGAACCTCGATCACGACTTTGTCCCGCGGGAGAACCCCGATGTATTCACTGGAGACGGAGGCGCGCGTCGCGTTGATGAAGGCCGTCCGGCCGGAGGTAAGACGATCAAGACCGAAGGTCAGGAGAGTGGAAACCAGGACTTGGGACGTGGCCAGATCGGGATCGACGCCGTCATAAGAGTTGACGCTGCCGGACCGATAGAGAATCTCGTACGCGACGACGCCGCCGCCGCGGTCGTAGATCGGCTGGCGCGCCAAGTATCGTCGTTTCACGGTCTGCACCGCCGGAATGTCAGTTGATCCGTTACCGGTCATTCGTGTGTCTCCAACGTTTGGAAAGAAGGAAAGGTGATATGACTCCTGGGTGAGATTAAAAGCGATTTGCAGTCGGAAGGCAAGAAATTCCCTCTTACGGGGATTTTTCGAGGATGTTCTTCCCGGTTTTGCGTTTTCTGAATCAGAGCCGACTCGGGAACGAGAATTCGAGTGCGAGTGAGACGTGGCGGAGGAAGGCCTTATGGAAATAAACCCCGGAAGTCTAGGAGCGCGCGATACAGAGGTCGTTTTTCGGCCAGAGAAGCAGATACGTCTTCGCGGTTCCGCTCACCGGGAGGCAGAGCAGCCCCATCCGCGGCGGATCGGTGGAGACGGATTCAGCCATGGGCGAAGTTGGAAGGGGAAATAACGGTTTTTTATTCGAAACCCAACAGGTACGGATATATAATATAGAGGTGGAAAAGGGAGGTGCGAAATGACGGCGGAGCAATTCGTGGAGGCTCTGAGGCGGGCGTTGGTAGACGTGCTCGTACCGGAGATTCGAAACGTTTCCACGGTGATGCAAGATCTTCGGAAAGAGATGAACGAACGCTTTGCGAAGGTAGAGGAACGTTTCGCGGCGTTACAAAGGGAGATGAACGAACGCTTTGCGAAGGTAGAGGAACGTTTCGCGGCGTTACAAAGGGAGATGGATGAACGCTTTGCGAAGGTCGATGAACGCTTTGCGGCGTTACAGAAGGAGATGGATGGACGCTTTGCGGCGTTACAAAGGGAGATGGATGAGCGCTTTGCGAAGATGGACGAGCGGTTTGCAAAGATGGACGGAAAACTCGATATTCTCATTGAGCGTGATCGGCGTTTCGATGAGGTATTGAGGATTGATAGTCGCCTCCGAGCCGTCGAAGAAAAGGTTGAGCGGATTATTTCGGCGGCGTGAACGGATTCCGAGGAGAATTTTTCGTAAACATTCACGGGGTTGGGACGGAAAGTAGGATCGGGGTTCAGGGTCGTCTGGAAGATTTCTTTTCTCGAGTTGTAACCAGCCCACCAAACGTTCGATCAACCTCTCGATAAGCCTTGATGAATCTTCGTGTCTTCGACTGCGGTGGAAGGGCATGATCAAGGGAAAAAATGTGGAGCCCAGGTTCTCTAAACTGCGAAAAGCGGATCGGCCATCCGCAGACTACAGAGTCCGCCCTCCATAACAAGGCGAAAGTGGCGCGCGGGTTTCTTTCCTGCAGGAATGGGGCGCAGGTTCTCCAACCGGAGAAAGGAGGACCGAAGGGATTCCGATTTAGAGTTGTATTCAAAAGAGATTCGAGAGAAACTCCCGTCTATGGATCGGGAACGGCCAGAACGTTTTTATCGGGTGAAAGGGGAAGAGGGAAGGACGACATCGGGGGTGGAGGGGCGCCCCTCCGGAAGACGGGCGAGGAAACGCCTCCGAGATGGAGGAAGTTCTTTATGACCATCGGATGGCGCCGTCTTTCGCGGATGAATATTTCCCAGATACGGGAGATGCAGGATCGATTGCTTTCCGCCTATCTCCGGGAGGAACTGATTCCCTTCAGCGCTTACTATCGGAAGAAACTCGCGACGGCCGGCATCGATCCGGAAGAGATCCACGGCGTACGGGATCTTCCTCGGCTTCCCTTCACGACGAAGAAGGATATTATCGATGCGAATGCCGACGATCCAACCTGCTTGGTGCTTAAACCGGAGAAGGAGACAATCAAGAAGAATTGGCCGCTTTCACGAAGCACCCCGCTCTTTCTCCGCGGGTTGATCGCGGGGAAGGAAGCGGTGCGGAGAAGGTTGGAGAAGGAGTACTTTCCGATCTTTATGACGGCCACGACGGGAAGGTCGGCCCGGCCGACTCCCTTCCTGTATACGAGAACAGACCTCAAGAGGTTGGCGACGGCGGGGCGGCGCCTGGCGGATGTACTCGGGTGTACCACGTATGATCGCGGGCTCAATCTCTTCCCTTATGCGCCGCATCTGGCTTTCTGGCAGGTCGCCTTTGCAGGGTTTGAGGCGGGACTCTTTATGCTCTCGACCGGCGGCGGAAAAACCATCGGGACGCTGGGCAACATTCGCGCGATGGAGCGGATCCGCCCGAGTCTGCTCCTCGGTGTTCCCAGTTACGTTTATCACTGTCTTCGGACGGCCCATGAGATGGGAATCGATCTTTCGAACCTTCGCCGCATCGTTCTCGGAGCCGAGAAGACGACGGACAGCCTTCGGAGGAAATTGAGCCAGCATGCCGCCGCGTGCGGAGCGACGGATGTACACGTGATGGGGACATACGGTTTCACCGAGGCGAAGATTGCCTGGGCCGAGTGCCCCGGGGGAGAAGGTTATCATCTCTTTCCCGATATGGGGGTGGTCGAGATCATCGATCCCGAGACAGGGGAGATTCGGGCGGAAGGAGAGTCCGGCGAGATCGTATTTACTCCGATCGGCGCGCGAGGAACCGTTGTTCTGCGGTACCGCACAGGGGATTTTGTCGAGGGGGGGATCGTGACGGAGCCCTGCCCGGGGTGTGGTCGAACGGTGCCGCGGCTTGGGTCACGCATCACCCGCTTGACCAACAGAAAGGATCTGAATCTGACGAAGGTCAAGGGAACACTTGTCGATCTCAACAATCTCGTGGAGGTGTTGAGTGCGCGGCCGGAAGTCGAGGAGTGGCAGATCGAGATTCGAAAGCGCAACGATGATCCGGATGACGTGGATGAACTGATTGTTTACGTCGCGCCCGCCGCAGGCGATGAGATTGATCGTGAGGAACTTAAGCGGAGGATTTTCGACGGCGCTGAAGTTCGTCCGAACGAGATCGTGATCGAGGATGTAGCTTCGGTAATCAAGAGAATCGGCCTCGAGACGGAGATGAAAGAAAACCGCATTCTCGATCGACGTGAGGAAGCCGGGGAATGACATCGGAGAGCGGCGTGAAGGATCGGGAGAAGGTTCTGATCCTCGATGGTGTCCGGACGCCGTTGTGCAAGGCGGGTACGGATCTGGCCGGGTGGAACGCGGTCGAGTTGGGAAGGATGGCTTTTCGCGCCGTGTTGGACCGAACCGGGCTCGACCCTGGGGTATTCGACGAGGTCATCGTCGGGTGTGTCGGCCAACCGTCGGAGGCCCAGAATGTTGCGCGCGCCGTGGCGCTGGCGGCGGGGGTTCCGCGATCCGTCCCCGCCGTGACGGTGCATCGAAACTGCGCCTCGGGGTTCGAGGCGATCACGACCGCTGCGGAAAGAATTCGTTTGGGGCGCGGCCAGATTTATTTGGTCGGCGGTACCGAATCGATGTCGAACTATCCGCTTCTCTACTCGAAATCCTTCACGGACTGGTTCGCTTCGTTCGCGAAGGCGAAGAGTCCGGCGGAAAAACTGGCTGCTTTGGTGCGCTTTCGCCCGGGAATGCTCAAACCGAGGATCGGTGTCGTCGAAGGGCTTACCGATTACTCTTGTGGAATCATTATGGGAAAGACGGCCGAGAATCTTGCGGTCGAGTTCTCGATCTCGCGTCGCGAACAGGATGAATTCGCGTTGATGTCGCATCAGCGCGCCATCGCCGCGCGGGAACGTCTCGCGGAAGAGATTTCACCCGTGCCCTCGGCGGATTTTTCGAAATGGATCGATCAGGACAACGGGCCCCGGGAGAATCAGAGTATGGAGGCTTTGGGAAAGTTGCGGCCTTACTTCGACAGGACCGCCGGAACGGTAACGGTCGGCAACGCCTGTCCCATCACGGACGGGGCCGCGGCGATGATTGTGCTCTCGGAGAGCCGTTGTCGTTCCCTCGGGTTGCAGGCGAAGGGGCGACTCCTGGATTGGAAATACGCGGGACTTGATCCGCATCGGATGGGGCTCGGTCCCGTATTCGCCACCGCGCGGTTGCTCGAGGCGACGAACCTGCGCCTTTCCGATTTCGATCTCGTCGAGTTGAACGAGGCTTTTGCGGCGCAGGTGATCGCCTGCGAGCGGGCGTTTGCCTCGAAGGAGTTTGCGGAACGGGAATTGGGGAGGAGTCTTCCGCTGGGAACACTCGATCGCGAACGGCTTAACGTCAACGGCGGAGCCATCGCCTTGGGTCATCCGGTCGGAATGACGGGAACGCGGCTCGTTCTAACGCTTTTGGAAGAGTTACGGAGGCGGGAGAAGACATTAGGGCTGGCGACGCTGTGTATCGGAGGAGGGCAGGGGGGAGCGGTGGCGGTGGAGCGGATATGAGCGCTTGGCAACCACGGATCGAGGAGGAGATCGCCTTGCTCGGCCTCGATGTACCGGACAAGAAGCAGAACGTTCTCACGGAAGCGATCATGAAGGAATTGGACGCGATTCTGACCGACTTCGAGCAGACAGCCGCGAAAGACGTCAAAGGCATCGTCATCTACTCGGCCAAACCCGGGTCCTTTATTGCGGGGGCGGATGTCCGGGAGATCGACGGGATCACATCATCGGAGGAGGGACGGATCAAGGCGGCGTTGGGGCAGAAGATACTCAACAGAATCAGCCTTCTTCCGGTTCCTTCCGTGGCGGCCATTGGAGGGTATTGTCTGGGGGGCGGATTGGAGATGGCTCTGGCCTGCACCTACCGCGTCGCGGCGCTCGACGAGAAGATTCGGATCGGACTTCCCGAGACGAAACTGGGAATTCTTCCCGGGTTTGGAGGGACGCAACGGCTTCCGCTTCTCGTGGGGATGCGTGAGGCGCTGGGAATGATTCTGGCGGGGAAGACGGTCGATGTCCGGAAGGCGCTTCGGATCGGTCTTCTGGACTCGGCTGTCGCACCCGGGCTTCTTGTAGAGGAAGCGATCCGTTTTCTTCGGGAGCGGCCGCGCCCGCACCGGTTTATTCCGCGGGGGTTTTCGGGTCTTCTCGAACGGGCTCCGTTGCGGGACTGGATCCTTTTTCCGAAGGCACTGGAGCAGGCCGAGAAGAAGGCGCGGGGTCACTATCCCGCAATTCCAGCCGTGGTGAAACTGATGAAGGAGACGGCGGCTCTTCGGCCTCCCGAGGATGTTACGGGAAAGGGACTCATCGTGGCTCCGGAAGGTTTGGCTCGGGAAGCGAAGGCTTTTGGAAAACTGGTGGTGACGGATGTTTCACGGAATTTGCGCCATCTTTTCTTTCTGACCGAGGCCAGGAAAAAATATGCTCCTTACGAATCGGAACCGGGGGTCGTCACCTACGCCGGGGTTTTGGGGGCCGGAACGATGGGAGGAGGTATCGCCTGGGCGCTGGCGAATGCCGGGTGGGATGTTCGTTTGAAGGATATTCGTTCCGAGCCGCTTCTGGGGGCGCTGAAGACGGCGGAGGAGATCGGGCGGACGTCGATGAAGCGCCGGCGGATGACCGAGGCGGAATTTCGGCGCGCGATGGGACGCATCGCCGTCGGGCTCGATTATTTCGGATTCCGCCGCGCGGAACTCGTGGTTGAAGCCGTCGTCGAAAGGATGGAGGTCAAACAGGCGGTGTTGAGCGAGGTTGAACGGCGTGTTCGTGCGGACGCCGTGATCGCGACGAATACCTCTGGGCTTTCGATCGACGAGATGGCCTCCGTTCTCGTGCACCCCGGTCGTTTCGCGGGGCTTCACTTCTTCAATCCGGTTCATCGGATGCCGCTTGTTGAGATCATTCGCGGCGAGAAGACGGATGACCGGACGTTGGCGACCCTCTTCTCCGTCGCCCGTCGGCTCGGGAAGACGCCGATCCTCGTGGAGAACCGCCCCGGCTTTCTCGTCAACCGCATCTTGATTCCCTATATCTTGGAGGCGATCCGGCTCTTCACGGAGGGGGCTGATGTACGGGCTATCGACAGGGTCGCGGAGCGTTTCGGTATGCCGATGGGGCCGTTGAGGCTGGCGGATGAGGTCGGGCTCGATGTGGGCTTTCACGTCGCGGAGCATCTGGAGAGGTGCTTTGGAGAACGAATGGCTCTCCCGGAGGCGATGCGGAAGGTTTTCGAGGCGGGACTTTTGGGGCGGAAGGGAGGAGAAGGGTTTTATCGGTACGACCGGGCGGGGAAACCGGTCGGAGTCAATCCCCGCCTCTCCGCGCTCGTTCCGCGTGCGGGAAAGGCGATTCCCGAGACACTGATGGAGGACCGACTCTTCCTCGTGATGCTCGTCGAAGCCGTTCGAGCGCTGGAGGAACGAGTAGTGGGGACGCCCGAGGACGTCGATATTGGAATGATCTACGGAACGGGTTTTCCCCCGTTCCGAGGGGGGCTGATTCGGTGGGGCGTGTCTCTGGGAGGGGCGGCGGTGCTTCGCCGGCTTGCGCCGCTGTCGGAATTGGGTGAACGCTTTCGACCGCCGGAAATTCTCAAAGATATTTTGGGTTGAATTACCGGTGAAACAAATACGCCGAGATGGGAAAACGGGGTCTTCAAGAAGGCCGGTTGGAGTGAGACGTGGCTGATCCGGCGGATATCTTCCGTTACGTCGGCGCGTACTGGCAGAGCCGAAAGGCTTCGTGGGAGCCGTCGGCGGCCGGGTTTCTTCAAAGTGTCTTTCTCGGAAAACCCACGTGGGGCTATCTGGGTGACGGTGATCCATCGTGGCGGATTCGTTTCGGCGGGGGAAAGAAGGATTCGGAGGCGGAAACGGTGGCGGAGGAGGAGGCGTTGCCGTTCGAACCGTTCGCCTCTTGTGAGGACCGGATCGCGTATTTGCGGGACCTCGCGAGAGGAGGCGAGGGTTCTTGGTGCGAAGAAGAAGGAAGTGCGGCGGGGGCGGTGCGCTCGCGGATTGCGTTTGTTGCGGCGGCGGCGCGCCGCGAGGGACGCGCCGGCTTGTTGGCAGCGGCTCATTCCGCCGTCGTCTCCGGTCTCGGGATTCGTCGCGAAGAGCGCCTTCGTTGGAAGGACGACTTTCCTTCCTGGGATTCGTGGGAAAAACCCCTCGCCTATGCCGTGACGGAGCAAGAATCGGGCAGCGACCTCAGCCTCCTCAAGACCGCGATCCGAAAAGAAGGCGAACGGTTTCTCCTCACCGGGAGGAAGGTGGCTGTCGTCAATTCTACGCTGGCCGATGCCTTTCTCGTCGGAGCACTTGGATATGGAGAAGGAGAGGAAACGGAACGCCTTTCCCTATTCCTTGTCCCGGCCGCGCGCCGGGGAATAGCGGTCCTGGAGGATCGGCATCCGCCGCTCGACGGGATCGGTATGGGAACCATCGAATTCCGGGGCGTGGAAGTTACGGAGAAGGATCTGGTGGGCCGACCCGGCGAGGGGTACGCCGTGCTCCTCGGGGTTCTCAGCGTGCTGCGCCTGGGAATTGCGGCCGTGGTCGGGGAAGTGGTAAGCCGACGCGCGCGGGAGGCGAAGAATTACGCGCGCAAGCGCCGACTGTTTGGGAAGAGCCTTCTGGATCAGGAGATCGTGGCGGAACGCGTGCGAGGGTGGGAAGACCGCTTGGCGGTATTAGGGGCGATGTTGGGTGTAACCAGCGAACTGGCGGCAGCGGAGCGGGATATCGGTGCCGAGGCGGCGGTCACAGCCCTCTTTGCTTGTGAGGAAGCGGGGAGGGTCTTCGAGGAGGCCGTTGAGTTGATGGGGAGAACAGGGGTACCGGCCGCTGCCGGCCCAGACGAGGGATTGCTTCTTGCGGCCGCGCGGATCATGACCGGAGGACGCGATGTTTTGCGGTTCTTCGCCGGGCTGTATGCGGGGCTTCCTCTGGCGCGGTTTCTCGTGAAGACCTCGAAACGCTTCGGCGAACGCGGAATGTTTGCGGCTATGATGAAGCGACTGCGGCACGACCTCCGTCTGCGAATGGCTCGTCCGCGTCCGCCTTTCGGGCGGGAGGTTCCGCAGGTGGCCGCCTTGGCGGGGGAAACCTTGGGAGTTTTGGGGGAACGAGCCGACCTCGTCTTTCGGCATTACGGCCCTTGCGTGCAGGAACACGGATACGAGTTACGTCGGCTCGCCGACCTGGCGCTCGAGGGATTTGCTCTCGTGACTCTGATGGCAACGCTGCCCGAAGGCGACGAGTCATCGGGAAGAAGAAGCGGAGAAGCGGAAGATGCGGAGGGCGGAGCGGGAGGTGCGGGAGAGCGGGATGGGGAAGGGGAAGCCGAGCGGGAACGCGTGGAACGCTGGGCCCGTCGCGTTCAACGACTGGCGCCTGTCCTTTCGAGTGAGTTCTTCTTCGAGGCGTGATCGAGGCGGATTTTCAGGAGGGAGGCGTTCTCGGGCGGGAGATTGGGGACGAGGAAGAAGGGGAATCGGTTATGCGGGTTTCGGGGCTGTCGTTCTCCTGCGCAGGATCGTAAAGAGTGCCTTTGGAGGAAGGTCCAAACGCCCCGGGAATTCGCTCTTCCAAGTATCGAGAATCTCGAATCCGCCCGGCACAAAGAGTTCCTCGATCTCTTCCTCGGAGAACCGATAAGGGCCCTCCTCCCGCGTTTCGTCGATACTGAACGTTTTGAGGAAGAGAAAACCGCCGGGTTTGAGGAGTTCATAATGCTTTCGGACGGCGGCCGCGCGCGGATCGGGATCGAAGACGTGAAAACAACCGCGATCAAAAACAGCGTCGAAACATTCCGGAGTCTGATCTTTCAAAAGGTCGAAGACACGCGTATCGAGCACCACATTCTCTTGCACCGCACGTTTTCGGGCTGCTTCGATCGCTGAGGGGGAGACGTCATAGGCGGAGACTGTGAAGCCCCGTTTTGCCAGCGCGACGGCCTGTGTTCCGGGCCCCGTTCCGAGATCCAATACCTTTCCTCCCGATAAACCCGTCTTCTCGAGCGCCTTATTGAAATCCGGATCGAGATCCGGGAAGAACCACGGCATCTCCTCGACCGGAACCTCCCGATACCGTGTCTCCCAATCGGGAAACTCTCGTATCCGTTTCACGACGTCTTCGGCTGTATCTTCTTTCGCCATGGAAAAAGCATTCCTTTCGAGTGGACAGGGAAAGGAAAGATAAACGAGAGGACGTGATCGAGCAAGGATTAGTCGGAGGGAGGTGTGGATCAGCGGCGCGACCCAATTTTGGCAGTTGGGCCTTCCGGGGATTGTAAGGTGTGGGGTCTGTGGAATGCAACGAAGCGCGGACACTCGGTTGTATGGCGAAAAATGGGCGCTTTTTGCCGAATCGTATCAGTCCACTCCTGGGCGAAATCCTGCATATGATCGGGGGAGGGCGAAAGGTCACTTCTATGAGCCCGTTTTTGCAGGCGAGATGCCTGCGTTCCCGGGAATGCCTGTTTGGCTAAATTTGACCTTGCCCAAAATTTGGCATGCACCCCGGACACTGCCGCCTATGGGATGCAGTGGAGCGCCGCTTTTCCAGTCTGCAGTGGATCCTCGGGAGCGAGGGATCTCTCGTCCGCGGAAGCACCGCACATTCACTCCGTTCTCGGCGGAGAATTCCTTCCGCGGGACACCCGGTTCCCTTTTCCGGAGGTTTCCACTTTCTTCTTGCGAAACGCTTTTTTGTGTTTAGGATGCCCGCGATGTTCGGACGTTTCGGAGGATGAGGATGTGTCTGGCGGTACCGGCGAGGGTTATCGAACGAAAGAACGGAATGGCTTTGGTGGAGCTCCAAGGAGTGAAACGCAGGGCCTCGCTCCGAATGGTTCCGGAGGCGCGTGTCGGAGATTGGATTTTGTTGCACGCCGGTTACGCAATTGAGGTTTTGGACGAGGCGGCGGCGCGGGAAACATTGGAATTTCTGTCACAGGCGTTCGGTGAGGGGAATGAGAAAGGAGTGCAAGAGCAATGAGGAGTGGGGAGACGGACACCGTTTCCGGGTCGGCAAACCCCCTGACCCCGTTCCGCGATTCGGCCCGCGTAGCCGCTTTGCGCGATTCAATCGCTGAACTGGCCGCTCGTCTGCTTCGCCCTGTTCGGCTGATGGAGGTCTGCGGGACGCATACGATGTCCGCCGCGCGGACCGGGCTCCACTCCCTTCTTCCGGAGAGCGTGCGGCTGACTTCAGGGCCCGGGTGTCCCGTTTGTGTTACCGCGCCCGGTTATGTCGTTGCTTCTTGTGATTTGGCCAGGCGGCCAGAAGTGATCATTACGACCTTCGGGGATATGCTTCGTGTGCCGGGCGGAGGGCGGACATTGGAAGAGGAGAGTGCGAAGGGCGCGGACGTGCGCGTTGTTTATTCTCCACTGGATGCCTTGGAAACCGCTGAGAATCATCCGGAGAAGTGTGTCGTCTTTCTTGGCGTCGGATTTGAGACGACGGCTCCGACTGTGGCAGCCAGTATTCTCGAGGCGCGCGAACGGAATCTTAGGAATTACTCGGTTTTCGCGGCCCATAAGACGATGCCCGAGGCAATGCGGGCGTTGCTCGAGGCTGAAGACCTCGCGATCGATGGATTCCTCTGTCCCGGCCATGTTTCTGTTATCACCGGTTCCGACCTTTATCGGTTTATCGTCGAGGAGTATGCCGTTCCGTGCGCGGTGACGGGGTTTGAACCCGTGGAGATTCTTCTGGGCGTGGAAGCGTTGTTGAGGTGTCTCGTGGAGGGACGGGCGGAGGTCGTCAACGTTTATCGCCGTGCTGTTCGAGCTTCCGGTAACATCCACGCCAAGAAGATACTCGAGGCTGTGTTTGAACCGTGTGATTCCGAGTGGCGGGGAATCGGAGTTATCCCGAGATCGGGTTTGGCGATTCGAGAGGAGTTTTCGGATTACGATGCTGCGAGACGGTTCGGTGTCGAGATTCCCTCGATACCTGTTCCGAAGGCCTGTATCTGCGGAGAGGTTCTTCGAGGAGCGATGGAGCCGACGGAGTGTCGCCTCTTCGGTGAAGCCTGCACGCCGACCCGCCCTATCGGTCCGTGTATGGTCTCCTCGGAGGGGGCGTGCGCCGCGGCGTACAAATACGGTCCGGCATAGAACGCAATGTCCGAAGAGGATCTGGTCCCCGGCGGGGTCGTCGTTCGGGCGCATGGAGGGGGAGGAAGCGCGATGGCCGATCTTCTGGAAGGCTTCGTCTTCCCGAAGATCCTGAAGAAAAGGGAAGAACCGCTCGATGATGCGGCCGTGTGGACGGAAAAGTTGGAGCCGGGAGCGCGGCTTGCAATGACCACCGATGCCTATGTTGTGACACCGATCTTCTTTCCCGGAGGTGACCTCGGGCGGCTGGCCGTTTGCGGCACCGTCAATGATCTCGCGGTTTCGGGGGCGGTTCCCCGCGCGCTCTCGCTGGCCCTGATTTTGGAAGAGGGTTTTGAGTTGAAGAAATTGGAAAGACTTATGGAATCCGCGGCGGAGGCGGCCGCGGAAGCCGGTGTTTCGATTGTCACGGGGGACACGAAAGTTGTCGAGCGGGGGGCGGGAAACGGGTGTTATGCGGTTAGTGCGGGGATGGGGATCGTTCCCCCCGGGCGGAATCTATCGATTCGAAGATGTTCGCCGGAAGACAGAATCATCGTGACCTCTTTCCTCGGGGATCACGGAACGGCAGTGATGGCGGCGAGAAATAATGTCGACGTTCCGAAAGAGGTGCGATCCGATGTCGCTCCTCTGACCGGACTGGTGGAGGCTTTGTTGGAAGCGGTTCCCGAGACGCGGTTTCTCAGGGATGCGACAAGGGGTGGTCTTTCCAGCGTCGTGTGTGATCTGGCGCGGGAAGCCGAGGTGGGCGTGGAATTGGAGGAAGAGGAGATACCCGTCCGACCCGAAACGGCTGCGGCGCTTTCCATTTTTGGAATCGATCCGTTGGCGACGGCGAACGAAGCCGTGATCGTGGCGGTCGTTCCCCACGACTCGGCGGAAAAGGCTTTGGATGTTCTCCGCGGGCACCCGTATGGACGCAACGCCGCGATCATCGGCCGATTGAGTTCGGAGAATCCGGGGCGCGTTGTCTTGAAGACGACGGTTGGGGGAAGAAGAATCTTGACGACTCCCTACGGAGAAGAACTCCCGCGGATATGTTGATCGGGGGAGGAACAGGCAGGCGTAGACGAAAGAATCCGCAGACGGTTGAAGGCGCGGAAGCGGAAATTGTTGTTTGGAAGCGGGATTTTCCGGGGGTGTGGTGTGTGAATGTCTTTTGAGATGCCCGAACTGACAACAATTCTTGCGTTGGGAGCGGATCTCAAGGGAGCCTTTGCGATTGCTCAGGACGATTCTTCAGAGCCGGCGAGACTCTTCGGTCCCTTCGGTGATCTTTCCGAGGAGAGGAATTTTGATCGATGGGTGGGAGAGATCGAGCGGCGGCTGGACGGACGAATACCGGCAATCGTCGTGGTGGACAGGCATCCCCTTTATCATTCCCGGCTTTGGGGGAGGAGGTTTGCCGAGAAGGTTGGGGCACGGCTTCTCGAAGTCCAACACCATTTTGCTCACTCCCTGGTACCCTTGGAGGAGGCAGGGTATGAAGGAGAAAAAAAGAGAGAGGAGGGGCGAAAAGGGGAGAGTCGACTTCAACCGCCTTTTCTCGGATTGATAATGGATGGAACGGGATATGGTCTGGACGGAACGATCTGGGGATGCGAGGTTTTATTTGTTGGAAAAAGCATTTCCTTCGAACGGCTCGGGCATCTTTTCCCGGTAACCTGTCCGGGCGGGGATGCGGCGGCCCGGGAGCCGTGGCGGATGGCGGTGTCCTGGGCTCGCGCCGCGGGAATAAAAAAGGAGGAATTACAGGATTTGGCCGCGCGGATTCCGGCGCCGTTCTTCGATGGCGTCTGGAATCTGGCGGGAACCGGTCGGCCACTGACCACATCGGCGGGACGGGCCTTCGATGCCGCGGCGGCCTTTCTGGATTTCGCTCTGTCCACGGAAGGGGAGGCGGAAGCCGCAAGAAGTTTGCAGAACGCGGCGGACGGTGTCGAAACAGGAGAGCGACTTTCCTTTTCGGTGGAGGGAAAATGCCTCGATCTTCGCCCGACCTTCCGAGAAATGTTCGAAAAGAAGACGCGGGGATCGAAACAAGCGTCTCTTGCCAGGGCTTTTCACGATGCATTGGCGGGGGGAGTGGTGGAACTTGTGGCTGCGAACGCGCCGCGGGAGGCCAAGGATGTCGTGCTTGGCGGAGGATGCTTCTTGAACGGGATCCTTCGCGAACGGATCATCGGATTGCTCAAGGAGCGGGGGTTCGAGGTGGTCGTTCCGAGGTCCGGCCCGTCGGACATTTCCCTTCCGTTGGGGCAGGTGGCGTTTGCAAGGATGGCGTTCCGTTCCCAAAGATGGAAAAATAATGTGAAATAATTCTCAAAATAGAGACAACACTTCCATTTAATTGGTAGAACTTATGTAAACAAAGCACATAAAGGATATGGCACAAAGATTGCTTTAGATGTGATAAAAGGCACGTGTTCCTGCGGCGGGCGGCCGGACGACCTCGCTGGCTGGCGGACGGCTGCTTTTCGTGGGCGGAAAACGAATCGTTCTCTGTCGGACTTTTTGTTTTTCGGCGGCGACGGTTGGAATTGAGGTTAAGAGGGAGAGGTGAACCGAAGGAGGAAGTGGGTAAGATATTGAAGAAGAGGGATGTTATCTCGGCCGTAGAGGCGCTTTTGGTCCACGGTTCCGTTTATGCTCCCGTTGAAAAGGATGACCATTTTGTTTTCGAGGAGATCGAGCGGGCCTCCGACCTTCGACTCGAGGCCGCCCAGACGGTTCATTCCGCCAAGGGAGCGTTTTTTCCGAGCAAGGATCCTTTGGTACGTTTCGACCTCTCTTCCGGTGATTGGGAGGAACTGCCCCCGGCCGCTCCTCGTTTTCTCTTTGGGCTTCATCCTTGCGACACCTGGGCGATGAAGGCCTTCGATTGTTGGATGCGGGACGGGATACCGGATGATCGATATCTTCGGCGTCGCGAGCACGGGGTGATCATCGCGGTGCAGTGTCTGAAGAAATGCAACGAAGATTCATTCTGCGGGAGTATGGGTACGTATCGTATATTCGAAGCCGACGTGCGGCTAACGCCGATGAATAACGGTTATTTCGTCGAATTCGAGACGGAGAAGGCGCGGGAAGTGGAGGAGGCGTGGAGAGAGATACTTCTGGAAGCCACGGTCGAAGAGGAACGGGAGTTGGAAGAAATGAAGAGCGGGATGGAGGACGCCTTTTCGGGGGCCGAGGTGGATCTTGAGCGGCTTCCTGACGATATGAAGGCATCATTTTACGCCCCATGGTGGCGGGATATGGGAAAGAGATGTCTCGATTGCGGGCAATGCGTTGCTGTTTGTCCCACATGTACCTGTTTCGCCATGATTGACGAATGCAACGTATCTTTGACGGAGTGTGAGCGGTCGCGCAGGTGGGACGGATGTATGTTTCATTCCTTTGCGGAGGTGGCTGGTCCCCACAACTTCCGTTCGGATCGGTGCGCGAGGATCCGACATCGGATGAATCGAAAGGGGCAGTGGCTGAATCGAAGATTCGGTGTTCCGTTTTGTGTCGGTTGTGGAAGGTGTGTGACGGCCTGTCCCGTCGGAATTTCCCCGCTCAAGGTATTCAAACGGGCTCAAGGAGGAACGGCCGATGTCTGAATCTGTGCGGCGCGCGATTGGGGAGTCATCGGTCTACACACCGAGGAAGGCGAAGGTTGAGTCGATACAGCCGATGACTCCGTCTGAGACTCTTCTGGAATTGCGTCCCTCGGCTTCCCCTTTGCGGGGAAGCCCGGGGCAATTCGTACAGGTGACGATCCCTGGGGTCGGAGAATGCCCGATTTCGCTCTGCTCCGATTGCCGGGAGACGGAGACCTTTCAACTCTGTGTCCGACGCGTGGGGTTGGTTACCACCGCGATCCACCGTTTGGTTCCCGGCTCCATCGTCGGGATACGAGGTCCTTTCGGAACAACCTTTCCGCTCGAGGAGGCCGAAGGGAAGGATGTCTTGTTGGTCGCCGGAGGGTTAGGGATGGCCCCCTTGCGTTCTTTTGTGGAGTACATTCTGAAGAATCGTGACCGGTTCGGCGAGGTGACGCTTGTTTACGGAACACGTTCTCCCAAGGATCTGCTCTTTCGCGAAGAAGTTTTCGAGTGGTACTACGAAAAACCGATTTCGGTCATCCTTACGGTGGATTTGGCGCCGGCGGGGGATTGGACGGGCGAGGTGGGGCCCGTGACGATCCCCTTGCGCTCCTTGGAGATCGTTCCCGCGCGGACGTTGGCCGTGATGGTCGGCCCTCCTGTGATGTTTTCTTATGTTCTCGATGTCTTACGGGAGAAGGGGCTTTCAGACGATCGAATCTATTGTTCGTTGGAACGTCGAATGTTTTGCGGGATCGGAAAATGCGGGCAGTGTCAGATCGAGGATTTGCTTTGTTGCAAGGACGGTCCGGTCTTTTCCCTTTCTCAGATAGCCGATCGCGGGGAGGCGCTCTGATGAATATAGCGAAGAAACCCCGTGTCGGTTTCTTCTCCTTCGCTTCGTGCGAAGGGTGTCAACTGGCGTTTCTGGAGTGCGAAGAGGAATTACCCGTGCTCCTCGAGGCCGTCGAGATAGTTCGCTTCCGCGAAGCCAGTTCCTACGAAGGGAGAGAGATCGGAGGAGAAGAGTTCGACGTGGTTTTCTTGGAGGGGACGATTGCCCGAGAAAAGGATGCGGAGGAAGTGCGCCTTCTTCGAAAGAATGCGAAGATCGTCGTCGCTTTCGGGGCTTGTGCGACGACGTGTGGCGTGAACGCGATACGGAATACACGGCCGCTGGAGATTGTGCGAAGGGAAGTGTACGGAGAAAAGGCGGGGTGGTACGACGTTTTTCCAGCGCGGCCCGTTTCGGCCGTCGTTCCCGTGGATTACACATTGCGGGGCTGTCCGGTTGATCGTACCGAGTTGGTGAAATTCCTCCTTTTTCTTCTGCGAGACCTTCCCGCTCCTATTCCGAAATACCCCGTCTGTTTCGAATGCAAGGCGGCGGGAGTCGTCTGCAACTACGTCCGGGGAAGGACGTGCCTGGGTCCGGTGACGACTTGCGGCTGCGGTGCGATCTGCACGCGGTTCGGTGGGAGGTGTGAGGGGTGTCGCGGAATCCTTCCCGACGCCAATCTGGAAGGTCTCCGGTACGCCTATCGAGAGGTCGGACGGAGCGAAGAGGACTTGAAACACGACCTCCAACTTTTCAACAGTTTCTTATCGACGATGAGGGAGAAGGTGTTATGAAAGAAATGAAGGTGGATGTTCACCACCTGGCCCGTGTGGAAGGGCACGGAAATATCGTTATCGATGTCGAAGAAGGCGTTTTAAAGAGATGTGAACTCCAGATCGTCGAGGCACCGCGTTTCTTCGAGGCGATGTTACGGGGGCGTTCGTATCAGGAAGCGGCGCACATCACTTGTCGTATCTGCGGCATTTGTTCTGTCGGCCACACAAACGCATCGTTGCGTGCAACGGAGGATGCCTTCGGGTTCATCCCCTCGCGACAGACGATGCTGTTACGCCGGGCGATAATGCACGGTGAGGTGATCCAGTCCCATATCCTTCACGTCTATTTTCTCGCTGCTCCTGATTTCTTCGGCGCCCCCTCCGTGATTCCGCTGGTGGGGTCCCACCCGGAGGTTGTTCAAAGAGCCCTGCGCCTGAAAAAACTGGCGAATGATGTCTGTGCCGTCATCGGCGGCCGTCATATCCATCCGCTTTCCCTGGTCCCCGGCGGGTTCACTTCCTTCCCTTCGGAAAAGCAGATCCGGAATCTTCGAGATCGTTTTATCGAGGCGCGGAAGGATATGGAGGCGACGGTCGAGTTGTTTTCCACGATTTCGATGCCCTCGTTTGAACGAAGGACCGAGTATTTGGCGCTGAGGCGGGAAGGCGAGTATACGTTTCTCGGAGGAGAGGGGGATGCGATTGTTTCGTCGTATGGGGAGGCGTATGCAACGCGGGACTACAAGGAGAAAGTTCGGGAATATCCCGTGCCGCATTCCACGGCGAAGCATGTTCATGGGGGACTCGACGCTTATATGGTCGGAGCCTTGGCACGGTACGAAATCAATCATGATTATCTCCATCCGGCGGCCCAAGCGGCTGCGGAGGCATTGGGTCTCCGCCCGGGCATGTTCAATACATTCAACAACAACCTTGCCCAGATCGTGGAGTGCGTCCATTGTGTCGAGGATTTCATTGGGATCTGCGATGAACTTCTCGATAGGGGAATCGTTCCGGAGCCGATCGAGATCCGGCCGCGAGCGGGTCGTGGCGTCGGCGTAGTCGAGGTACCTCGTGGCATCCTCTTCCACGAATACACTTATGATGATGACGGGAGGATCGTCAGAGCAAACTGTGTTATTCCTACCGGTCAGAATCTCCATCATATGGAGAGGGATATGGAGGCCTATGTTCCCAAAGCATTGGCGCTGAATGACGAAGCGGAGGCGACGAAGCATTTCGAGATGTTGATCCGGGCTTATGATCCTTGTATCTCCTGTTCCACCCACCTCCTTCAGGTCTCTTTCCGCGACCGGAACGGTGTTCGTTCTTACGGTGCGCCCCAATGAAGAAAGGCGGTGTCATTGTTGTTGGCGTGGGGAATCTCTTGCGAAGGGACGACGGAATTGGAATCCGTGTTGTCAACGATCTTGCGGAACGGATTGAGTGCTTGGGGATGTTTTCCGCTGACGGGGGAACGGGAGGGTATAGTCTTCTCGGGATCGTTGAAGGATTCGAACAGGTGATTTTCGTTGATGCCGTGAATATGGGGCTTTCTCCGGGCGAAGTCCAACGATTCAGAGGAGATCGGATTGCCGCAACGGTGAAACCGTCTCTTTCCGGACATGAATTTGATCTCGGAGCGACCGTGAACTTGATTGAGAGGATTATGCCCGAATCCGAGATCGACGTGGTGGGAATTCAACCGGCAAATGTCGATTACGGAATGGAATTGTCGGAGGAACTCAAGGGATGTTATCCCGAAATCTTGAAGCGGGTTCTGGTGTTGCTTCAAGCACCGGCTTTCCGCAAGGAGGGTTTATTATGATCGACAGAACGGATCTGCAGGATGCCAAACTTCTTGCTCCGTTGTCCGAGGAATCGTTGGAGCGCTTGGCGGCGGTCAGTGAAAAACGGGTTTTTCAGGAGAACGCATTGATCTTCCGCGAGAAGGAGGAAGCGGAATATATGTATTTTCTGAAGGAAGGACACGTGGCGATCGAGATCGAAATCGGCTCCAACCAACGCGCGCTTGTCCTTACGATTTCGGCGGGGGAGTGTTGCGGGTGGTCGGCTTTGGTTCCTCCCGGACGAATGACTGCGTCGGCTGTGGCCGTCGAGAGATCGACCGTGATATTGGTGCCCGGAGGGGCGATTCTCGAATGTTTCGAGAGGGAACCGAAGGCGGGACTGCAGGTCATGGCGGAACTGGCGAGAATGATCGCCTTACGGCTGAAGGATACCCGGTTACAGCTGCTGAACCTGATGCACTGGCCCGAGGGGTCCTAGGGGAAGAGCGGAGGAAGGCGGTGCACGAATGGGGATTGGCCGTGGGATTGGTTCGGGTTCTCCAGGAGGAAGCGTGGAAGAGCGGCGCCGCAAGGATCAAGGAGGTGCGACTGAGACTCGGCTCTCTCAGCGGAGTCAGTCCTGAAGCGTTTCGGTTCGGGTTTCAGGCCGCGGCGAGGGGAACCGTGATCGACCCGGATGCGCTTGTGATCGAGGAGGTGACCGCGCGTTCACGATGTCAGGACTGCGGAATGGTATTCGATGATCGAGACGGAACAGCGTTCTGCCCGAATTGTGGTTCCGTGTGGAAGGAACTGGTTGAGGGGCGTGAGATGGTGACGGAGTCCTTCGTTATGGAGGAAGCAAATGTGTGAATCGTGTGGATGTGGTGAGCGGGACGATGTGATCGAGCCTCACCGCCACAAACCTTCCGGAAGAGAGGTTCCCGTCGGAAGAAGTCTTCTGGAGGAGAACGATCTCTTGGCCGGTCGAAATCGAGCGTTTTTGCAAAAGCGGAGAATATTCACCGTAAATCTCTTGGGCTCCCCCGGTGCTGGAAAGACAACCCTCCTTCTCGAAACGGTGAAGATTTTATCGGAACGATGGAGAATCGGAATTATTACCGGGGATCAGGTCGGAGATGAGGACCGCCGCCGGCTCGAGAGTCCGGGGGTTTGGGTGCATCAGATTGAGACGGGGAGGATGTGCCATCTGGATGCTCACCTTGTTGGTCATTCTTTGGAAGAGGCTCCCGAAGATTTGGATATTCTCTTCATCGAAAATGTTGGAAATCTTGTCTGCCCCGCCCTGTTTGATTTGGGGGAAAGTCGGAAAGTAGTGTTGTTGTCGGTTGCGGAGGGGGCCGACAAGCCTTCGAAGTATCCCGAGATGTTTCGATGGGCGGATCTCGTCCTGGTAGGGAAAACCGATCTTCTCCCTTATGTCGAGTTTGATGGAGAACGAGCGAAGCGGGATCTCGGTCGTCTTCGAGGTCCGGGGCGGCTCATCGAGTTGTCGGCGAAGAATCACGACGGGATTTCCGAATGGGTGGATTGGATCGAGCGGAATGCAGCCTTGGTGAAAAAGAGTTGAAGGGAGATTGCGGCAAAATAGTTCTGATCGGATACCGCGAAACCGGTCTTGCGGTGACTTCGGCTTGCGTGGAATGATCGAGAGGGTAACCACGAGAAACGTTCCGCAACGGCGCGAGCGTTTCGGCTGTGGCAAGGGGCGGCGGGGTGTGGCTCGCGACCTCGGGCAACACGCGTGGGGTTTTCGAAGATCGGAAGATTGATCCGGACCGAAGTGCTCCTTTTTCGGGGGAGACTCCGGCACGAGAAAGTTCTTGACCGTGAGCGGTTTCGGGGAGTTAAATCGTGGTATGGGCGTATCACCGGGGGTGCACGTTGCGGTACCGTTGCGGTGTCGATGCCCGGAAATTTTGAGCGAAGAAAGGAATGTGACGCATCAAGGATAATATAAGGATTAACGAGGAGATCGAGGCCAGGGAGTTGCGGCTTGTCGGTCCGGATTCGGAGCAGTTGGGGATCGTCACGCGAGAGGAAGCGCTGATGAAAGCGCGCGCGACGGGATTGGATCTTTGCGAAATTGCTCCAAACGCCCGGCCGCCGGTCTGCAAACTGATGGATTTCGGGAAGTTCCGTTACGACCGCCAGAAGAAATTGAGAGAAGCGAAGCGGCGCCAGAAGGTGATTCACGTCAAGGAAGTGAAGTTTTCGCCGATGATCGACGACCACGATTTTGAGATCAAGGTGAACCACGTGTTGCGCTTTCTCGAAGGCGGCGACAAGGTGAAGGTGACCATGACGTTTCGGGGGCGTCAGGTGGCGCGACCGGAACTGGGACGGCAGATCATCGCGCGGTTGATCGAACGAGTGAACGACAAGGCACAGATCGATCGGCCCGAGCGACGGGAGGGAAACCGCCTGACGGTCGTTCTTTCACCGAAATCCTGAAGTCGTTCGAGCGGGACGCTTGGTTTGATGGATGAGAAAGCGGATGTCTTTGCGGGGGAAACAGGAGGAAAGGAGTCGAAGAGACGTGCCGAAGTTAAAGACGCATAGCGGTGCCAAGAAGCGATTCAAGGTGACGGGGACGGGAAAGGTGAAGGCGAGAAAGCCGAACCGGAGTCATAATTTCTCGACGAAGAATGCGAAACGGGAACGGCGTCTTCGGAAAGGCCTGGTTCTCGAAAGCCGCGCAGCGGCGCCTCTGAAGCAGGTTCTGCAGGGACGCTGACCGATCGTGGGGGAAGGAACTCCCGGCTCGGAAGGGGGATCGCCCGTAAAACGTGCTTCTCCGATCGGCGGATCGGGAGGCTCTCCGTTGCAGCCGGAATCGGCATACGGGACATTTCACGAGTAGGGAGAGCCCGACGTCGTCTTGATTTAAGATTTCGGGTTGCTCGTAGCGACGGACGTCCGCAGGAAAATTTCGTGCGGGAGACCGTTTTTTTTTTCGACGGAGAAGGAGCGGAGGAAAAAAAACGCAAAATCCGGTTGCGTTTCTTTCGGGAAAGAATTAGTGTTCCTCTCCGTTTCCCGGGAAACCGAGTTGCGGCGGTGAGGGGGGAGCAACCAAGGATAGTCCAAGGAAGAAGAGGAGACAGAAAAGATGCCCAGGGCCAAAGGCGCTTCGTCGCGCAAGAAAAGAAAGAAGATCTTCAAGGCGGCCGCCGGAATGCGGGGCGGTCGGTCACGGCTTTATAAAACGGCAAAGGAATCGGTCATGCGTGGAATGGCGTTCAGTTACCGGGATCGTCGTGCCAAAAAACGCTTTTTCCGCACACTCTGGATC
>RFFU01000005.1 GCA_003697085.1 Candidatus Hydrogenedentota bacterium | reverse complement strand
GGGTCAGTTGCGAGATGGCCGAGTCGATGTGGAGAAATGGTGTCGAGGGATCCGTGCCATCGTTCGCATCGCTGCCGACCGCCGTCGTGAAGGAATCGTCGGCATCGTGCACGGCGTCGTTGATGTACCAGGCGTTCGGACCTGCGGTGGACGAAGTAGTGGCGGAAACAATAGACGAATAATAAGACTCATTGCTGTCAGGGGACGTATTGTCGAAAGCGGTTACGCGATAATAATACTTCGTGCCCGTTGTCAGACCTGCGTCGTCGTAATGCGTGACTCCAGCACCGACCGAACCGACCTTCTTCCACCACGAGGTATCCTCAACCTCGCTCCGGTAGATGTTGTATCCGTTCAGATTGACGGGATTTCCATCGGTTTCTTCGTCGGTTAAAACGGCGTTCCAAGAGACACGAATCGAAGTCGGCCCAAGAGCCGAAGCCGTAACCCCCGTCGGTGCCGACGGGGCCACCGTGTCCGAACCGGCATCCGTATCGACCCGGCCGAGGCGAAACGGCATAAAGTCGGCGGTGAAGGTGACGTTCGCACTGTCGATCGAGTGTCGGATTTCGCCCGAATCCGTCGTTCCCCACCAGTTTCTCCGGAAGTCGATACCGCTCACTTCGATCCGGACGCGGTTCAACTGGTTCGGTTCCGGCGTGATATTGTTCTTCTTGAAACTGCTGGGAGCGACCTGGAACCGGGCGCTGTATGTGGCGTTCGAGTCAAATTCATTTTCGTTCACTTTTGCACCTGAACCCGAGAAGACCCAGACCCCTGCGCCGTTGTTGAAACGGCTTCGGTTATAGCGAACCACCGCATTGTTTGCTTCGATCCGGATGCCGTCGAGGCCGTTTCCGCTGATCTCGTTGGAGGAAATCTGCGCCCGATGGGAGGCGTTTGTGATAAAGACGCCGTACTGGGAATTGTCCGAAATTGTGCAGTTCTCGATTCTTGTGAAGAGGGAGAGATCGGAGGAAATACCGTGGTTTCCGTTGTTGATCGAGCGGCAGTTGGTGATCGTGTTCGTGTCGGCGTTGGCGTTGAACAGAATCCCGGAAAAGGTCGCGTTGTCCACGAGACAGTGTGAGATCGAGTTGAAGTTGGAATTGGTCTGAAGGTTGATGCCGTGGTTGCCGCCGTTGACCACGGCGACTTGCGAAATCGTGCACGAATCCGAGTTGGTCAACAGCAGTCCTACGTTGGCGGGCGCGTTGATGTAGACCCGCTCGACGGAAGTTGAATCCGAGGAATCGAGTTTCAAACCCACGTTGGCCCCCTTGATGCCCAGATCACGGAAGTGGAGCCGGTCGATCTTGTTCACGAGCAGATCGACGGCGCCTGTGAAATTGATGATCGAGCCGGAGGAATCCACGCCGATGATCCAGACCCCCGTCTCGCCGCCGGCACTTCCGGTGCCGTCCAACGTAATCTGGGTGGCCCGGTTGAAGGTGCCGGAATCGATGTAAAGCGTGTCTCCGGGGCTGAGCCGAGGTAGAACGTCATCTAATGTGAGTTTGGGGAAAGCGGGGGACAAGCCATCGTTGGCGTCATTTCCGATTGCTGTCGTAAAGGAATCGCCGGCCGTCGAGTTGTTGTTAAGGTACCAGGCGTTTGGAAGAGACGTGTCCGGACCGACGTAAACACCGGCACTATCGCCGGAGAAGGTGTACAGTCGGGCGTGAACCGAATCGCCGGCTTTGACCTTCAGGAGTTCCGCACCCGCAGAAGTGGTGTCCCGGCTCAACTCGAAACGCCCCCGAAATTCTTTTGTGTTGTTTCCAGTCTCGAAAAGAGAAACAGGGATCGTTCCTCCGGCGTTGGACCAGATAAGGATTTCGATGGCGTCGATGCGGCCGGAGGCGCCTGTTGGGTTTGTTTGTGAAGTTACAAGCTTTACATAGATTGTGTCTCCGATTTGCACGGCGTAATCAGATAATGGTGTGGAGTAATCGGACTCGAAAAATCCCAGGGAGGTGATGTTCTTATTCTGAAAAACACGATTTTTGCCGCCTGGATTTTCCACGCCTTTGTTGGTAAGTCCGTTGACTTGTTGCGTGCTCCGCGCGACGACCCAATCATTGATCGCGTAATCGCTGTCGGCGCCGTCGTTCTTCAGGAAAATCGGATTATCTACCTTGGTCGAAACAACCTTAACGGTTGTGTCCGCAACCCAAATTCCGTTTGCGGTTGCTGTGTCATCAAGCGTTGTGTTCCAACCCGAATTCGAGTTGTTGAACATGACAAAATCCACCAATGTTGAAGCGGAAAGCGTTGTGCTGTTGTATAGGGAAAGGGCTCCGGCATAATCGGTGCCCGTTGCGAACCAATCGCTTGCAGAGCCCGTGAGATTTCCGTAATAGTGTTTCGTCCCGTTTTTGTCGATGTAACCGTTTGTCCCGACGCCAGGGTGAAGAACGATTCTGCCGCCCGCTGCAAGAGTGACACCCGCGGGAATCGTAATGTCGTAATGGCCCTCCATATCTCGAAGCGTATAATTGCCGATCGAACGCGAAGTGCCGGAAGCATTGTAGAGTTCAATGTAATCATCCTCCTCTGTTCCGCTTCCGGGATCGTACGATTGGTAGTTGACGTCGTTGATCACGATGCGGGGATTAGCCACGATTCGGGAATCTTCGCGGGGTTTGGAACTGCCGTTGATGTTCGACCAATAATAGTAATGGGTGAAATATTCATCGGCATCGGTCCCCGAGGCGGGATTTTCCACTGGAAAGGAGGCGTTGACGGACTGGTTATTGAGATCCGTTCCCTGATACCATGCCATAATGCGAAGATTTGTGGGGATCCCGCCCAAAACGGACCACGCGATTCTGAATTCAGAAAAAGAAGTCGCAACGTAACTGTCACCGCCCGTTCCATACCCACCGCCGACTCCATCACTCCAATCGAGTGAAGGGAGGGAATAATCGGCGAAGCGAACAAGCGCATAATTGCTGTTTTCGATGCAGAGAAGGCGATCTGCAGCGAAAGGAAGATGATGCCGTCGAGAATCCCAATTTGAAGACTGATACAATCCTCGCCCCATTCCATCAGTATCGATGGCCACGAAGAAATCTCCGCTGGTTCCTACGGAAGCAAGGTCTACACCGCTGACGGCGATGTAAAGGTATGTTGTGTCCCAATACGTATAGAATGTGATCCCCCCATCGACCCCCAATTTGGCGTACGACGGCCACTCCCGATACGCATCACTTGAAGCGGAACTGAAATTTTTCCCGTCAGTCCGAACGCGGCCCCCACGTGTTTTTACGATTCCGTCGGCACCGTCGTCATATGCGTACATATAATAATAGCCGTTTTCCGACAGAGTTAAGGAGATGTTCGAAGCTCCGGAATAATTTGGAACATCGAAGGTTCCTTCAGCACTGGTTTGGGTTTGTGAGATCGATCCTCCGTCTCCACGCCACTGGAAACCCGCACCAAAATTCACGCGGAATTTGAAATTCTGGGCGCCTGTGCCAAAATCAGATGGAATCTTGTAGATGGTGAAAAAATCTCCTCCTCCTTCGCTTACGAAGAGATACGGCAGCGAAGTCGGAGGATCGGCCCAACTATTGAAATCCCCCGATACACCGAATTCGGTTATTGCGGCGTTGGATGGTATGGCAACGACGGCTAGAGAGAAAAAGAGAAAAAATCTCAGTATTAAACCCCTTCTCGGCGGGAACGTCCGCAATGCGGAAGGACCGTAACGTCGCGCTGTCTGCCGGTATCCGTGCCGCTGATATCTAACTATTGTCGTATCAACGCGTGAGATTCCATTTTTGGACCGAAAACCCACCAATTTTATTATACTCGTTCCGGCGGACTTTGTGCAAAAAAGGAACGGTGAAAAAACTTACAGAAAAATAGAGGGCTGCAATAATAGGGGGTCGGAAATTGACACTCTGACAACGGAGCGCGGTCCCTTCCGGCCGGCAAGATGCCTGCGCTCCCAGGGACGGCTTCTTCTCCTTTTCCCTTGTGCCTTTCGCGTTTTGGCTTTCTCCTGCCCCTGCCCCGTGCGAATGCGAGGGGCTCGGAACGACAGAAGGCGGGATACCATGTGGGGGAGATCCCGCGTTCGCCTTACGGCGAACTCGGGATGACACCAGTGTCTTGCTTCGCTCGACCCTGGTGTCATTCCGAGGAGGCTGCAGGCCGACGAGGAATCCCCCAAGATTGCTGACAACCGCCTCGTTCTCCCTCGCCCCTCGGGGGACCTGCCTGCCGCGACGCATCGCGGCGCACGCAGGGACGGTTGGGGAGAGGGGGGGCGTATTGGCACCACGGCGGGATACCGCCGGAAGGGGATTCCTCAATCGCCTTGCGGCGATTTTCGGAATGACACCGGGGCGATGGAGGGGCGGGCGTCCTCGCCCGCACTGGCACCCGCAGGTTGGAGAACCTGCGTTTCATTCCGCTTCCCCTTCGCCCCACCGGGGGGAGGGGTGGGGTGAGGGGTGGCACTCGCACTCTCTTTCTGCAGGCAGGATGTCTGCGCTTCGATCAGGCGTCCCGTTTCCATATCGAGTTGCAATCGCGCGCTCTTCCGGTAGGTTAAGGAGGTCATGAGTCCGAAGAAGGAAGACGAAGGAGCGCTGGAGAAGCAATACCGGTTCACGCCGCGATTGTGGGACGCCTCGCGGCTCGAGGATTTCGTGCGAAGCATCCTGGGCGATCGCAAGATCATCGTGATGGCGAACCGGGAGCCGTATCAGCACAAGCGGGTCGGCGGGGAACTGCAATACTTCAAACCGGCCGGTGGTGTCGTTACGGCGCTCGATCCCGTCCTGCGGGCCGTGGGAGGAGTCTGGGTCGGTCACGGCTCCGGCGGCGCGGACAAGATGGCCTCGGACGAGAAGGGGCGCGTCGAGGTTCCTCCGAAGGATCCCCGATATCTCCTCCGGCGCATCTTTCTTTCGAAGGAGGAAGAGAAGGGATATTATTTCGGCTTCTCGAACGAGGCGCTCTGGCCGCTCTGCCACGTCGCGTATATCCGCCCGAGGTTCCGTTGGTCCGACTGGAAGACCTACGAGGCGGTGAACAGGAAGTTCGCGGAGGCGGCGTTGGAGGAGGTCGGCGACGACTCGGCGCTCGTGATGGTTCAGGATTACCACCTTGCTCTCGTGCCGAAATTCCTCAAGGAGGCCCGACCGGACCTCGGAGTCGTCCATTTCTGGCATATCCCCTGGCCGAATGCCGAGGTCTTTCGCATCTGTCCCTGGCGGCGCGAGATCTTCGAGGGGCTGATGGGAAACGATCTTCTCGCGTTCCATCTCCAGTACTATTGCCTCCAGTTCCTCGAGAGCATCGAATCGGAGATGCAGGTTCGGGTGGATCGCGAGCACCAATGCATCTTTCACGGGGATCAAGTGACCTATGTCCGGCCCTTTCCGATCGGAATGGATGCCGTCAACGTTTCGAATCTGGCGGATTCGGAGAAGGTCCGGAAAGAGGAAGAGCGCCTTCGGATCGAGCATCATCTGACGGCGGAAGTGCTCGCGGTAGGGGTCGATCGATTGGACTACACGAAAGGAATTCCGGAACGGCTTCAGGCGATCGATCGATTTCTCGAACTCCATCCGGAATGGCACGGCCGATTCCAGTACATCGGCGCGGCGGCCCCGAGCCGAACGCACATCCGCGAGTATCAGGATCTGGCCGACACGGTCGAGGATCTGGTGCGGGACATCAACTGGCGGTACGGTTCGGACCAATGGCAGCCGGTGGTCGTTCTGAACGAGACGATCGGTCCCGAGACGGCGGTGGCGCTTTATCGGATGGGACGGATTTGTCTCGTCACCAGCCTTCAAGACGGAATGAACCTCGTGGCCAAGGAGTACGTGGCGTCCCAGGGCGCCGATCCCGGTGTCCTGATTTTATCCTGCTTCGCGGGCGCGGCTCGGGATCTTCCCGACGCATTGATCGTGAATCCTTACGACATCGAGGGGATGGCACACTCGATTCACGAAGCGATCGAGATGCCGGAGGAAGAGCGGCGGGTGCGGATGGAACGAATGCGAACGCAAGTTTTTCAGCGCAACGTTTACGATTGGGCCCGGCGGCTCTTCGATGCCGGTGTGAAACGGGTGGAGGGGAGCGTACCGGTGTATTTCCCGTGAGGGAGCCGCCGATCACGCGCATACGGAGGAGCCGGCGTCGTCACGGTCTCCTCCTTTTGTTGGATATCGACGGGACGCTTGCGCCGATCGCGCCGACCCCCGAGGCGGCCCGTGTTCCGAGGAGAACCCTGCGGGCCATCGAGCGCCTGCGAGACCGATCGGACACGAAGATCGGTCTGATTTCCGGACGGCCTCTGGAAGAGATCGATCGTCTGGTTCCCGTGAGCGGGCTGGCGATTGTGGGAGTGCACGGTTTCGTTCGTCGGAGTCCGGGGCGGCGGCAGGAGGTTCTTTGGAACGCGGCGCTTTTGGCGCGCGCGCGACGTCTGGCCCTCCGTCTAAAAACTCTGGAAAGATCGTTTCCCGGTGTTTTGATTGAGCGAAAGGGAGCGAACGTCGTGCTGCATACGCGGAAGGTTGATCGCGCGCGGCGAAGGGAAGTCGAGTCGCTTGCTTCCGAACGGGTGCCGAAGGGATTCGAGACGCTTTCGGGCCGCTGCGTGCTCGAATTCCGACCGAAAAATGCTCCGACCAAGGGAGACGCGGTGAAGTGGTTTCGCCGCCTTCATCCGAAAGCGGTCATTCTTTACGCGGGTGACGACGTGACGGACGAGGAAGCGTTCGCGGAATTGAGGAAAGAGGATTTCGGGATTCTCGTCGGCGGAGCGGATCGCGACCGCGGGAAAAAAATCGCGACGCGGGCACGATATTTCTTGAGCGGACCGCAGGCGCTCGGCAAAATGCTCGAAATCTTGGCGGCGGAGGACCAATGAACGGCGAAAGTTTTCGATTCCATACGTCTTCGGACCTCGTGGAACTGACCGGCAAACAGGCCCGGAATCTCAACGAGCTCCTGCGGGTGATTCGCACCGCGCGCGGTGCCGAGATTTTTCACCACCTTTTTCAGACCTTGCGGGAACACCATCTCTTTCTCGAACGGTATCCCAATGACTTCGCCGACTGGGTTCATAACGCGTGCGGGGAGCCGGTGTTGGCGGAGCGATTGGCGGGTGTCGATATCCGCGGAAAGCATTCCCTGGCCGAACTGCGCGGAACGATCGTCGATGTTCTGAAGGATTATATCGAGGAGAACCCGGCGGCGGGGACACGACCGGCGCGGACGCCGTTCTATCTCTGCAGTTCGATTTCGGTCGTCGTGCCGACGGGGATCGTGGTGAAGTCGGTCGAGGAATTTCGCGATGCCGTCGCACAGGTTTCGCTCCAGTCGATCTACCATCACTTCGTGACAGCGCGGATCCGTGTCGACCTGGCTACGAATGATTTCTCCGCCTGGCTCGGAACCTCGATGAATCGGCCGGATCTGGCGGAAAGGCTCGATCGCATCGACCTCACGATGCTTACGCTGGAAGGGGTTCGGAATGAGATCCTGGAGGCGCTGGAATGAATAAACCTCGCTCTTCCCCCGCGCTCGACGACTACGCACCGCTCGTCGGAACGGGGACGATCGAGGAACTCCGCTTCTTCGCGGAGCATCTCAAGGGGAAACGGCTTGTGATGGTGAATTCGACGCGCGTCGGCGGAGGAGTCGCCGAGATGCTGGCGCGGTTGGTTCCCCTGATGAATGAACTCGGGATCGAATGCCGCTGGGAGGTGATCCACGGAAATCCGGATTTCTTCCGGGTCACCAAGGCATGGCACAACGCCATCCACGGCGCTCCCGTCCGCCTCTCCGCCACGGACGTCGATATCTATATGCAGACAAACCGAAAAAACGCTGAGACGATCAACCTCGATGCCGATGTCGTGGCGATCCACGACCCTCAGCCGGCCGCCTTGATCGATCTGAAGAAGAACGGCGACGCGAGGAAATGGGTCTGGCGTTGTCACATCGATGCCTCACATCCCGCCCCCGGGGTTTGGGACTTTCTCTCATCCTATGTCGAACGATACGACGCCTCGATCTTCAGCCTCCCCGCTTTCGCCAAACAACTGCCGATTCCCCAGTATCTCTTCTTTCCCAGCATCGATCCTTTGACGGAAAAAAACCGGATCCTTACGGAGGAGGAAGTCGAGGCTGTTCTGGAGCGGCTCGGGATTCCGCGCGACAAACCGTATATCCTTCAAGTATCCCGCTACGACCGCCTCAAGGATCCGATTGGTGTCTATCGTGCTTACAAAATCGCGAAGGAGACGAATGACATTCGGCTGGTGCTCGCCGGCGGGTCCGCGACGGACGATCCCGAGGGCGCGGAGGTCCTGCGGGAGGTGCGGGAAGCCGTCGGAAACGATCCGGACTGCCACGTCCTGGAACTTCCTCCCGATGCGAATCACGAGATCAACGCACTCCAACGCGGTGCCACGATCGTTCTGCAGAAATCGATTCGGGAAGGATTCGGGTTGACGGTTACAGAGGCCTTGTGGAAGGGAAAGGCCGTCGTGGCCGGTGCCGTCGGCGGTATCCCCGCTCAAGTGCTTCACGGCGTTACGGGGCTTCTCTGCCATACCCCCGAAGGGTGCGCGTATCAGATCCGTTATCTTTTGGCGAATCCGAAAGAGCGCGAGCGATTGGGAAAGCTCGGAATGGAGTGGGTCCGCAGCGAATTTCTTGTCACCCAGAACCTTCGCCGGTGGCTGCTTCTCTTGCACGCACTGGAGTATCCAACGGAGCGATTGATTACGAGATAAAAGGCGAAAAAGAAGCGTAACCCCGGGACCGCGGGCCTCTCTGTCGGAAGTGGAACGCACATTCCTGGGAGCACAGGCATCTTGCCCGCAGGTGTGGAGCGCAGGTTCTCCAACCTACGGTTGGCGGATTGGCGCCATCGGCGGCGCGACCGGCGCTCTATTGCGATTCGCGTCTTTCCGATATAGAGTCGGAAAAACGGAACCGGGAGGGATTGTTCATGAGCGGAAGGAAGGCGCGACTCTATCTCGATTCGGATACCGGGCGCTTCGTCGTGGAGAATTACAACTGGGCCCGCCCCTTCTCGAATTTTTTGCCGGGGATCGCGGGACGATGGGGAGTTCCGCTCTGGCTGTATTACGTCAATCGCGGCCAGGTCGTCTCGAGTATGGGTGTCAAGGACAAGAACGGCCAGATCCTCGAATTCTATTCCTTCAACAAGGCCTGTATGCGCATCTTTCAAGAGGGATTTCGAACCTTCCTTCGCGAGGCTCGAAAACCCTTGTATGAACCGTTCCGGAAAAGGCGGGCGGAGAAGGTATCGCAGATTCTTCATATGGGTCGCGCCGACCTTTCGATCGAAGAAACCGATCCGGAGGCCGGCTGGCAAATCCGAATCGATTACTTTCCGCTTCCCAATCTTCCCTTTGCCGCTCTTGTCCGGCGCCTCTCGATCCGTAACCTGACGCGGCGTTCCCGGACAATTGCTTTTCTCGACGGTGCGGTTCGCGTTCTTCCGACCGGAGTCGATCTGCAGAGGATCAAGGGGATTCCACGCCATATCGAGGGAATGATGGGCGTGGAACGGATAGCAGGGTGTGAGGTCTTCCGCCTGCGCCAGACGCCCGATGACAAGGAGGAGGTGGGGAAGATCGAGGGGGGGAACTTCTTTCTTCCCGTTTCCAAGAATGTTGCAACGGCGATCGTCGACCCGCGCATCGTGTTCGATGACGCGATTAATTACGATTTCCCGTACCGGTTCGATGAGAAGGGGACGAAGGTCTTGAAAGAGAAACAGTATCGGTTGAACAAGACACCGTGCGCGCTTTGCGCCGGAGAACTTCGTATCGGTCCGGCGGAGGAAACGGTTGTAACGACTCTGATCGGGTACGCCGATTCCGACGATCGTTTCACGGAGATACGAAGGCTTGTGCGGCGGAACGGGTTTTTGGATCGGAAAGAAAAAGAAAACCGCGCGGTGCTCGAGGAGATCGCGCAGCACGCCTTTACGGCCTCGGCGGATCCCGTCTTCGATGCCTACTGCGCACAGGATTTTCTCGACAATGTTATCCGCGGGGGGATGCCGGAGGTCTTCGATACGGTGCGGGGAAAGAGCGCCTTTTATATCTATTCGCGCCAGAACGGCGATCTCGAACGGGACTACCATTTCTTCGTCGTCGAGCCGACGTATCTATCGCAGGGAAACGGGCACTACCGAAGTGTTCTCCAGAATCGCCGAACGGATACCTGGTTCTTTCCGGAGGTGGAAGACGCGAATTTGGCGACGTTTATGAACCTGATCCAGTTGGACGGCTACAATCCGCTCGAGGTGAAGACGATGCGGTATCTCGTGGCGGACGAAGTCGGGTTCCGAAAATGGCTGAAACGACGCTTTTCGAAAGCGGCTTCCCGAAGGAAGATCGAGGAGATTACGGCGCGGCCCTTCACCCCGGGCGGACTCGCGATGGCCTTCGAACGAGCGGGCGAGCCGAAGGAGAGCCTGGCGGTAATCCTGCCTGAGGCGATGCGTTATTTCGAGGAAGACGAGAACGGCGGACTCCACGAGGGGTTCTGGGTCGATCATTGGCACTACAATCTCGATCTCATCGATATTTATCGAATGGTGTATCCGGAGCGGACGGAAACGCTCTTCTTCGGAAAACGCGACTATTCCTTTTTCGATGACCCGGACGTGATTCGGCCGCGTTCGGAAAAGTGTGTGGATGCGGGCGGGAAGATCCGGCGGTACGGTGCGGTGTGGCGTGATCCTGCGAAGGTGGAGCGGATCGCGAAGCGAAAGAAATATCCCTACCGTGTTCGGACAAAGTACGGGGCAGGCAAGGTCTACCTCACCTCGCTCTTCGTGAAGTTTCTCTGCATCGTCACGAACCGTCTCGCGACCCTCGATCCCGCGGGGGTCGGAATGGATATGGAGGCGGGCAAGCCGGGTTGGAACGACTCGATGAACGGCTTGCCGGGTCTGTTCGGCTCGGCGCTCTGCGAAACATTGGAGTTGCGCAAGGCGGTTGCTTTGTTGCTTTCGGTGCTCGACGAAATGCCCTCACGAGGGGAACCGGTTTACGAGGAACTGGCGGAATTTATCGAGAAATTGGAGCCGGTGATTCGGCGGCGGATTGCGTCTTCGAAAAATGCCGATTCCGCTTCCGCAGCCGCGTTTCGTTATTGGGACGAGGCGAACGCGATCAAGGAACGCTACCGGGAGCGGACCTACTGGGGGGTATCCGGGAAAGAGAGACGGCTGCATTCGGAAAGACTGCGTTCCTTTCTCGAAGCGGCGTTGGAGATGCTGGATGGAATCTTCGAGGGTCCCTTGCGAAAGAAGGTTCTTTCACCGGAGGGAGTTCCCTACACCTATTTCGTCAGCGATGCGAAGCGGGTTCGGTCGCTTGGAAAGAAGGATCCGGACGGCCGGCCGCTGGTGAAGGTGGAAGGGTTCCGGACGCGCCCGGTGCGGCTCTTTCTCGAGGGGGCCGTCCATTGGATGCGGGTCCGGCCGCATGAGGCGGAATCCGTTTACCGTGCCGTGCGCCGCTCGCCGCTCTTCGATCGGAAACTGAGAATGTACAAATCGTGCGAGAATATGGAGGGAGAATCCTTCGAACTGGGGCGGGCCGTCGGAGCCTATCCGCGGGGATGGATCGAGAACGAATCGATTTATCTCCATATGGAATACAAATACCTCTTGGAAATCCTCCGAAGCGGTCTGTGCGAGGCTTTTTGGCGGGATGCGCGGACGACGTTGATGCCCTTTCTCGATCCGGCGGTTTACGGTCGAAGCACACTCGAGGGCGCGTCGTTCATTGTGTCCAGTGCGTATCACGATCCAACGGAGCACGGCCGCGCCTACCAGCCACGTCTCTCCGGGCTTACCTGCGAGTTTCTTCATATCTGGATTCTGGCGGTGGCGGGGGAGAAACCGTTTGCCGTCGAGCGTGACGGGGGCGGCGCGGGCGCGCGACTGAGATTGAATCTTCGCCCCCGGCTTCCCGGATGGTTGTTCACGAAAAAACCGATCCGACGTCGGTATCTTGATCCCGTCGAAGGATGGAGGGAAATTTTGCTTCCGGAAAATACTTTTGCCTTCAAGTTTCTCGGAAGGATGCTGGTGGTGTATCACAACCCGAAGCGGCGGGATACATTCGGTTCGGCGGGAGTGGTACCGGAGGAATACCGCTTGACCTGGCGTGACGGAAGGCGGGAGACCTTTTCCGCGGTAGGGGTTCGTGGAGAGGCGGCCGAGCAGGTCCGCACCGGCGCGGTCCGGCGGATCGATGTGTATTTTGGAGACGAGAGTTGATGCTCTGAAGGGCAAGAGCGAAGAAAAAGGAAAAAGTCAAAAGGCAAAAGTCAAAAGGAAAAAGGAGAATATGGAGTGCAGACACTCTTGCCTGCGAAGAAGAGTTGAGAAAAGGAGGCGGATCGTTCCGATCGCGGACTGTAGGGGCGCCCGGCCGGTCGCCCTACCTGTTGGCGCGTCCCCCTGCGCAGAATTTCACGCGGAGGGGATCCCTCGTTCGCCTTACGGAGAACTCGGGATGACACCAGTG
>RFFU01000069.1 GCA_003697085.1 Candidatus Hydrogenedentota bacterium | reverse complement strand
TAACTGCGTCGCCGTGAGGCGGGGTGGGAAGCAACAGGAGGTGAACAACCAGTCCGTACGAAAGGAACTCGATTCGGCCGGATGCGATCGACGAGCCTGCGAGCGAAAGGCGAAGTCCAAACTCCGAAAGGAGATGCCGGCCACGCTGAGGGGTAGTGTGATAAAGCGATGGTCGGGAGCATCAGGTGGTTGGAGACGGAATGGTTGGGAAGGCCGTGTACGTAAAGTGGGGAGAACCGCATGATCTGGTGAGTCATGCGGAAGTCAGAGTGTTCATAGTAGCGTTGAAACCCCGGAAACGGGGTGGACCCAAGGGGCACAGGAAGGTGGACACGTGAAGGAAAGACGACCGGAGAACGAACCGACGCGAATGTCCCGCTCGGACGGGACTAAGCAAGGAGGAGACGTCCGTGACAGATGGTCATGGGTGGAACCGGCGGTCTGGACGGAGCGTATGCTGGAGGCTCTGGAAAACGGAGTGAAAGGAGGTAAATACCTACTTTGCGGAGCGCGGGTTGTCCACCATGGAGACAGCCCACGCCGCCGCCATCCAGTCCCGATGAGGAAGACCACTGACCGGAAAGCCGTATGCGGGAGATCCGCACGTACGGTTCGGAGGGGGGAGGGACCGGGAGAACCGGTCCTTCCTACCCCTATCTATGGATCGCACTCCCGGGGGATTCCTCGTCGGGCTGCGCCCTCCTCGGAATGACAGTAATGGTATTGGGCTCCGGCATACTCGGAATGTCCGATCGGAATATCTGTGTGCGTTGCGACGGCGGGCTCTTCTTGAATTTTTCCCTTGCATGTTTCCTTTTTCCTGCCTTGTTCCGGAGGGAAAAGAGTTTCAGAGTGCCAATCCCCGTCCTTGAAGATACCGATTTCCAATGAGGGTCGGTGGCAACGACTTCGAGATCTCCGAGCATTCTTCTCAAGATTGGAATGCCATTCAAACCGGAGCGTGCCGTGCCGCGCCCGGCGGAAATGGAAACCGCCAGCGCGGCCGGATTGTAGAGAACGTGAGTGTATCCCTGCTCCAGGAGCCGCCACCGCAAACGAGCCGGATCTCCCAGAAGCGCCGCCTCTCTCAAAACACGTTGGGGTTCGTCTGGACTGTCGAAGGTTGCGCGTCTCTTGAGATAGAAGAGGCGGCTTTCTCCGATGGAGATGACATTGGCGTCCGCAGGAAGAACGCGATTGGCTCGGACCTGGAGACGGTAGGAGTTGAGCCAAGGCTGGATTGCTCCGGGAAGGTCCGTACGGCCGGAAAGGAGCCAGATCGCCGGGTGATTGCGTAACGAGTTTTGCACGCCCGCCCCTAACGAGACACAGCAGGTGAAAAGAAGAATCGCGTACATCAGAATCCCCTGGCGCGCCAGCCTCACCGCTCCCGCCGCCGCAAGAAGCGTCACGCCTGGAAGCGCATAACGGGCCTGCGCCTGGGCGAAAAGCATCCAGAGAATCAGCGAAAAAATCCCCGAGGTTTCCAACAGAAAGGCGGGCTTGTTCCGGCGAACCGCCGGGAACCCGAGAAGAACAAGCGCCAGAAGCCCCGGGCCGATCGGCCCTTGGATTCCGGAGGGATATTCTCTTACGAAGGAAAGTCCCAGGTGCCGTATCCGTCCCCAGAATGTCGGCTGACCCAGCGAAGCCGAGAGAACCGAGGCAAGATTCCCGGGAAGAGGCGCGTGAAGAAGGAGAAGATTCCGAACGAGCCAGGGGAAGAGAGGTCCGGCGGCGAGAAAGGGTATTTCCCATCGCCGACGTTTCTTTTCAGTTATGAGAATCGAAACGAGAAGCGGGAGGACGGCGGCGGCCGCAATCAATTTGACCGCGCACGCGGCGCCGAGGAACAGTGCGCCCAACCGCGGAGATTTGGTCTCGGCCGTCGCGATCAACCGAATTCCTTGAACCAGAAAGAGCAGCAGGAGGAGATCGTTCTTGGATTGAAAAGTGATCTCAAGAAGAAGCCACGAGGTTGCCACGGTGCCAGCGGCGCAAACGGCGGCTGTTCGAGAGCGGGAAATTTCGAGGACCAACCGGCCTATCGCGATGACGAGTCCACCGAAGACGAGTCCGCAGAAGAGATTCGCTCCGATTCCGACGGGATCTAAGAGAAGAAACGGAATCGAGGCCAGCTCCGCCACCTGAGGGTAATAGCAATACGGTGTGATGTCCCGAAGGCGTAATGTGTGCCGAACGAGATACTGAGAGGGGAGACCAAAGTGATAGACGAGCGCGTCCATGCCGGTCGGCGGGGATGCGGTACCGAGAAAGGCCAACGCGATAGCGAGACCTGTCATTCCGAAGAAGATTCTCTCGAACCCTCCCAGGCATTTCCAGGTGCTTCTCGCATCCCGCATCGTCGCTCCAAGGAGGGAGGGAATTTTCCTCGGTGAGGAGAGAATCAGTCCGGGAAGGAAGGGCAGAAGGACAAGAACCGTTCCGACCGGAAAGAAGTGTCCGGCGAGAAAGAGGTAGGCATCATACAGGAGCACTCCGCAAAGAAGTGTTACGAAGAAGGAGCGCGCTATTCTTCGTTCCGTTCCAGAGAGAAGCAACGCCGCGCGTCCGAGAAGACAGTAGGCGGGGACCACGAAAAGAAAGGCCGCCCCGCCCCGGAGAAGAGAGGAAAGATACGCGGAGTCGGGCCGAGAAAAGGGAATGTGAGGAACGTGATCCAACCCGAGGGAAAACTGCAACCAGCCGGCTCCCAGCACCGTCACCGTAGCCACGCCCCAGGAATAGACGCGTTTCACCATAATGGGTTCCTTATCGCATGAAATGGTTTTTCACGTCGCCGAAGGCTTTTTCGGAAGAGTCGCGGGCAAAAAGAGCAGGTCATACGTAAGGAAATCGGACATTTGAAAGGAGCGGAGAATAGATTACGGCTGAACGGTGGTTCGATGGATACGGGGCTTCGCGAGATGGGAATGGGAACCTTCCCGGTTGCCGCGAACGGGGAAACAATGTTGCATAAGATTTCACTCGATCAATCGTATCGCCACTCCAGGCCGTGGGCCTTGTAGAACTTCTTCATCTGTTGGACCGTATCAAGATGGATCACCTCTCCTTCCGGAGTGAACACCGTCACCGGGGGGTCCGGCGCCGTCGCCTTGCTCCAGTTGTCCTGCCCGCCGTGGAGGACCATCGGATTCTCCGGATCCACCGACGCGTTCAACCGTAATCTCCAGCTCAAGCCTTTCATCTCGTCCTTCGCTTCACCCGTGCCGAATTGCAATAGTTTCCCGTCTGCCGTGAAGACGCCGTGCAGATCGTAATCGCCGTGAATCTTGTTCCCGTATTTGTCCCGCACGATACCGTCCTTCGCGTCGACGATGAACCCGGCCTTCTTCATATCCCCGACGTACTTGTCCCACGTCTCGCGGGCCTTCTTCAATCTCTTGGAGGTGAAGGCCTCCGGACGCGTGTACGGATTCACAACCAGCCCCGCCAACCTCCCGGCATCCGCCGTCTTCGCCTTGCAGGTCATCGGCTTCGGCGCGAATCCCTCTTTCCCCAGGAACTTGCGCGAACGTGCGTTCGAATTGCGCACGACCAGATACTGTTTCTTCTCCACCGCATACTTGCGCATCCCGTGGATGTGGTCCGCGCGGAACCCCGCCTTCTCCGAAATCGACTGAATCTCGGCGCCCGATAGCGAAGGCACCTCCGGCGGACCACGGACCTTCGGCGGCTCCTTCGAATAGGGCCAGTCCAGCCCCTGCTCCTCGTAAAACGCCTTCATCTCCTCGGCCGTCTTCAGTTCGACGATCCGGCCGTCCGGAGCGAAGACCGTCACCGGCGGATCCGGCGCCGGGGCCTTCGCCCAGTTGTCCTGTCCTCCATGCAAGATCATCGGGTGCTCGGGATCGATGGCCTCGTTCAACTTCATCCGCCACCGTAGCCCCCTCATCTCGTCCTTCGCTTCGCCCGAACCGAACTGGATGATCTCGCCGCTGTATGTGAAGACGCCATGAAGATCGTAATCGCCGTGGAGTTTCTCGCCCGTCGGCGCGCGGACGATCCCGTCCTCGGCATCCACTTTGTAACCCGCCCGGCGCATATCCTCGACATACTTGTCCCACGTCTCCCGCGCCTTCTTCAGGCGCTTCTCTGTGAACATCTCCGGCCGCTTGTACGGATTCACGACCAGCCCGGCCAGAGTCCCCCTGTCGGCCGTCTTCGCCTTCACCGCCATCGGTTTCGGCAGGTATCCCTTCTTCCCGATGTATTTCCGCCCGGCCGGATTCGAGTTCCTCACGATCAGCCAGACCTGTTCCTCGATCGCCGCTTTGCGCATCGAGAGGATATGGTCCGCGCGGAACCCGGCCTTGTTCGAGATGACCGCAATCTCCCGCGCATCCAACGGCTCGAAACCGGGAGGAAGATCCTGCTTCGGAACTGAACCGCGCCGTGGCGCCGTTCGCGTGACGCCTTCCCCGCTGATCCGCGTCCGCGTCCCCTCCGCGGGCGCTTTCTCCTTCTCCGAGGCTTTCTTCTCGGCTCCTTCCTCCTTCGGTTCCGGCGGCGCGCGGGCCTGCCCGGGCTCTTCCGGCGTTCTCGGTGTCCGGTCCCCCTCCTCGACAACCCGCCGGTACTCCTTCAAGAGATCTCCGCCCAGGATCCTCTCCGCGCTCAAGTCCACCGCCGCAACCTTCTCCCACGACAGTTCCTTCCCGCTTCCGAAATTCCCGAACTCTCCCATCTTCGAGAAGTCGAAGATTCCCCTGAGTCCTCCGAAGGAATAGGCCGGCAACTCCTGAACCGCCGGCATCAACATCGTTCCCTGGAAACGCTGGTACTCTCCCAGCGTCTTCACCTTCTCCGCCAGGCTCATCCCGGGTTGGAATACGAATTTCGCTTCGTAATCCGCAACGCGGTACACCGCATCCGTCTCAAGGAGCCCGACCTTCCATTCGCCGCTCTTGCTCGTCTTGTAAAGGAAGAAATTGTCCGGCTTCAGATCGCCCAGAAAGAGTCCGGCTTCGTTCGCGGCACGGATGTAGTCGATGATCGCCTGCTGGAGTTGCTCCGGCAGCGGCTTCGTGTTCTTCCCGTTCGGGCCTTCCTTGTCGCGATAGCCGTTTTCGACCATCCACTTCTCCAATATGACGGCATCGACAACGGTGTGGCCGTTCACCCTCATTCCCGGCTCGATGAAGTCTTTGACGAGCACCGGGAGCACGACCTCGCCGATCGTTTCGTGCACGTACTTGAGGGAACCCTGCGCCTTCACATCGATATGCGCCAAGCCGGCGGCCTCGAGCAGTTTCGCGCCCTCGATCTCCCTCTTCGCCGACGCCAGCGCCTGCTCCAACGCGTTCCAGGCGAATTCGTCCAGCATCTGCCCCTTGACGCCCCCCTCGATAATCTTGACGACTTCCCCCGGCTTCCCGGATCGCTTGTACACTTTTCCGAAGGTTCCCTGGCCCACGAGTTCTCCGAGCATATCCTCGGTCACTTCGACAACCGCCGGTTCCTCCTTCCCCGCGGCCTTCTCCTTGGGCTTCTCTTCCCTCTCTCCGACACTCTTCTCTTCGCCGCCCCCCGCGGTCGGCTCCTTCTCCGCCGCCTTCCCCGGCACCTTTGCCGGTGGAGCGCGCGCCTCCTTCGGCGCCGCCTCTCCCCCCGGCACCAGTTCCTTCTCCACGACCGCCTTGCGATAGAGTTCCGCGAGTTTCGGATCGAGCACGTGTTCGGGATTCATATCGAAGGCATTGATCTTCGAGTGATCGACTTCCTTCGGATCGGGCGTGTATTCCCGCAGTTTCTTCTGATGCGCCCCGTCCAGTGTCCCTTTCAGACCCTGCGGAGTATGCGCCAGCGCCACGTCGCCCGCCACAAGCGACATCGGAGCGTGCGTGGAGAAGAAGGCCGCCATAGCCGCCTGCTGGACCTGGACCTCGGGAGATGCCGTCGGATCGACCATGAAGAGTTCGGGGTAATCCTTGATCCGGTAGACCCCGTCCGATTCGATCAAGCCCATCCGCCACGGCCCCTCCGGCGATGTCTTGTAGATATAGATGTTGCCCGGTTTGATGTCGGTCAGGAACAACCCCGCCCGCAAGGCCTTGTGGATATAATCCACGATCATTTCCTGCATCTCGGCCGGCAGTTCCTTCGTCACTTCGAACCCATCGTGATACCCGTTCTCCTTCATCCAGTCCTTCAGGATATGCGCCTCGTGAACGGGCTTTCCATTTACCTTCATCCCCTCGCCGACGAACGGTTTCGTCAAAACCGGCGCCTTGACCGGCCCGAACTCGGGATGGTTGTAGGTGGTAATGCCCTGCCCCGTGATCTGGGCGTGTTCGAGCCCAGCGGCTTTCAGGAGCCGCGAACCCAGAAGTTCACGATAGAGCGACTCCATAACCGCGGCTTGCGCCTTCTGGAGGTCCGCCTTCGTCGAGGCCTTCTCGAGCGGAACCCAGATCTTCTTGACGACCTCGTTCGGGTTCTCCTTGTTCCGGAAGACCTCGCCGAACCCCCCCTTGCCCAGTTGTTCGCCGGTGATCCCCTCGACATCGACGATCTCCTTCTCCACGCCTTCTTCTTTTTCTTTCTCCTCCCTCTCCCCCTTCTTTTCCCCCGAGGCTTCGCCTACTTTCTTCCCCGTCTCTTCCGTTTTCGCCGCGACTTCTCTCTCACCCGTTTTCTCCACCGTCTTCTCCCCCGGCTCCTCGACGACGGCTACCGTCTCTTTCTCTCGGATCTTTTCTCCTTTCTCGCTCTTCTCCTTGCTCTCGCTTTTCTTCTCCTCCGTTCCCGCCGTGGCTTTCTTCTCCGGGGGTGCACGCGAACTCTCCGCCTCGGCCGAAGTGATCTTCTTCTTTTCCTTCGAGGCGGACGCCGGCACCGGATATCCGGGCACCTCGTACCCGAGCGCGATCAATAGTTCCGAGGCGATGTAGTCATTGACCTTCTGCTTCATCTTCTCGACCTCGCGCAGAGTCTCTTCCTTTCCCGCGCCGCCCCGTTTCTCGGCTTCCTTCGCCTTCTCCGCGATCTTCTCCAGTTCCCGCCGGTTCTCGTTCAGAATCTTCTCCACCGTCCGGGCCTCGTGCTCCTTCGCCGCGATCCGCGCTCGTCCCTCGCGTTTCACCGTGCCCAACCGGCCCAACACCCCCCCGGCCTTCAACTCCGCCAGAAAGACCAGACTCTTGAGCACGCCCTCGGTCGAGAATTCCTGTCCGTTCATCATCGTCTCCAGCCCCGCGAACGAAGTTCCTTCGACTGCGAACTTCGTCACGCTCGATGCCACGAAATACGCATGATCCTTCAAACCGACCTTCGGCAGATCCGAAAGCGGCATCGAAAGTATCTCCTCCGCAGTGAACTCCGGCGCCACCGCTTTCGTGACCCGTTCTCCCACCTTTTCCGTTACGCCGCCGATCGTCTTGAGCGCCCCCAGCATCACGATCGTATGGCCGTACTCCTTCAGAAGGGCCGAGGCGGACCAGAACTCGTTGTTCAAGACCACCGTCGGATTGATCAATACCTGTCCGACACGGCTGTAACCGGTGAAGAGCGCCGCTTCCGTCGCCAATTTCGCCCCGCCCTTGATCCATTGTTTCAACCCTTCGCGTAACGCGACCTTACCGAACATCTTCTCCGCCTGAGACGCCGCCAGACCGCCCGGCACCACCACGGTCGCCAACGCTTCGACCATCGAACCGACGTTGACGTACTTGTCCACCCAGGAGCGCCGGGAAGCCGCGTCGCCCTCCGTCAGAGGGTTGAACTTGAACTTCTTCGGAATGACGTACTTTCCGTTGACAATAAAGCCCTTCTTCTCGAGCAACGTCCGATGTTCGGTACTCAACGAGCTCACCGGCTTCGCCGAGGCCTCGATCAGCGCGAGGTTGAGCCGGTGAATCGCGCTTCCTTCCGCTTGAATTCGCTTGAGCACCTCGCGGTAACTCCATTTACTCGAACCGATATAGTCGGAGTAGTAGAGATAATAGACCTGGGCCAGCCCCCGCCGCCATTTCGGTGTCTTGATATACTCGAGGTATTTCTCGTTGCTGACACGCATCTTCTCGTTGTAAAGGTCCACCAGCAACCCGAAGAACTTCTGGGGATCATTCTTGTCGGCGCTGGCGACGATCTGGTCCACCAGGGCCGGCATCTCCTGGACGCGCAACCGTTCCTCGATCTCTTTCCCGAAGGCCTTCTCCTTCGCGCCGACGCCCGTGAGGTCGGAGAAGACGGCGGAGGAGAGTTTCTCGCCGAACTTCTTCCAGTAGTCCGCCTCGGCTTGAATCTCCTTGCGGTACTTCGCCACCTTCTCCGAGGCGTCGAGTTTTGGATTCTCGAAGATCAAGTCCTTTCGCCTCTGTTTCAAATAGGCGATCTCGTCCCGATAAACCTCGATCCAGGCATACCGCGCCTTCTTCCCTTCCTCGTCCTCCGCATACCGTGCCCACCCCTGGTTGTACGTCAGGTGCCCCACGGCTCCGCCGCGGCGGGTTCCGTCCCGGCCTCGCCGTCCGTTCAACGCATCGAAGACATCTCGGATCGCCTGGTCGCGCCGGGACAATCCCGCCCGCAAGGCGTTCTCCTCGTACCCGATCTTCGGAAAACGAGCGATCAAGAGGTCCATCGCGGCGTCTCTTCGAGCGCGCACCAGATTGATGCCCGCCAGGAACTGCTGGATCCCTTCCCGGTTCGCCTTCTCCTCGACCGCCTCCCCCGCGGGACCGTAGAGGTTGATCAATTGATCGATTTGCTTCTTGATCTCGGCGTTCTGTTTCTTGATCTCGGCCTTGAGCGCGCGTTTCAAAGCGGGCCCGCTTAATCCACGCAGTTTCAGATCCAGAAGCGTTGCCTCGAGATGCCGCAACTTCCGCAACGCTTCCGCTCGTTTGGCCGCCGCCGCGGCATAAGCCTCTCGATTCTCCTTCTCTGACAAATCTCCGGACAGCGTCCCCATCTTCTTCGAAGCCTCGTAGAGATTCTCCTGTGCCTCCTTGATTTCACCCGTAACGATCTGTCTGATCTTCTTCGCCAGTTTCTCCGCCAAGGGGTCCAGAAAGGCCTTCTGATCGGCGTTGAGACCGACCGACGTACGAACCGCATCGATCCATTTCAATATCGCGGAGAGGGTTCCGATCTTCTTGCTCGCCGAGAGATCGCTCGATTTCGCCAACCTCTCCGCCGCCGCCTTCGCCGTCTCGAAATCGCCGCTCTTCATCGCCCCGAGAAAGATCGTGAAGAGTTTTCTGTAATCGCGGATCTCGCCCCGCTCGATCTCCCGCCGCGTCTCCCGGCTCCGCTCGTCTCCACCGCTGATCTGTTTGATCTCGTCCACAACAGCCTTCGCCTGCACCTTCGCCGCGGGCGAAAGCCAGCGCGCCTCGGTGACGGCGTTCGAGGCCACCCGGTCGAATTCCTTTTCCAACTCCTCCGTCTTCACACCGGGATGAGCGCGGATCCATCGCAGATAATCGCGCGCGAACTCCAACTGCGCCGAGATGATCACGTCCTTCTCCTCCCGGGTCTTCGCCTCGGACCGCATCTTCGCCAGCATCACGTCCACCGAGTTGAAGATGCGGATGATCTCGTCTGCGCTGAACCTCTGGCGCGGCAAAAGGCTCCCCATCAAGATCACGATCTCCCGCTTCTTCTTCTTGTAATACTCCAGTGTCTCCTTCCCGACCGCGCCTTCCTTCACCGACTCCCGCAACGCCTTCTCCAAGAGATGCGGATTGCGGATCTTCGGATCAGATTGCATCAGGAGAAGCAGGTATCGCGCCAGAAAGATCGAGTTGGTCCCGTAGTCCGGCTCGAGGTTCTCCATCTCGTCCAACGCTTCCTTCGCCTTCCCTTCGGCGACGAGCGCATCGATGCGGCGGACAAGTGCGGCTATCACCGCCCCCTCCTCCTTCTCACCGCCGGTACCGTGTTGGATCACCTTCTCGTCCGCTTCCGCAACGAGTTTCTTCAGGCTCGCCTTGTCCCGCTCCGGCCCGTTGACGAGGAAGAAACTCTTCTTCTCGCCGCTCGAAAGCCGGTCGTAGTTTTCCAGAAGGTACCGATAAACGAACGATTTGATCAGGTTCACGGTGTATGCGTTCTCGCTCCCGGATGAGAAATTCTCGGCGAACTGCGCGTCCGAAAGCGCTTGGCGGAAATTCTTCAAGGCCAGATGGATCTTCGCCGCCTTGAGATAGAACTCGGGCCGACGTCCCGATCCCATCGGTTCCGCCGCCGCCGCCTTTTCGTACGTCTCCGCCAGTTGCTCTTGAATCTCCTTCACGAGGCTCTTCGAGACGGAGCCGGAATGTGCCGCCAGACGCTTCAGAAGCGCCAAGAGTGCGCGTTCCCGTTCGGCCGCGCGTCTCCGCCCCGCCTCATCCGCCTTCCCGATCACCTTCTCGTCGCTCCTCTTCAATTCCGCAAGAAGCGCGCGGATATCCTTCTCGACCGCCGGACGTTTCCCGGCCTCGACCGCCGCCAATCTCTCGACCAACAGGTGAAGAAGCGTCCATTGCGCCTCGCGCTTCTTCTCCCCCTTCGACCAGCGGATATCCTCCTTCAGTTCAGAACGGAGCTTCTCGATCTGCTTCAACAACATCCGGCCGGCCAGACGGTCGGTTTCGTCCCCCCAGAGTTTCAACAGGGCGGGATCGCGCGCGATGCGGCCGAGGATCTCGATCAATGTCAGCCGAGCGCGGCGGCGGGATGCGTTGTTCGACTGCTGGCCGATCGGGAGGTATTCGTAGAGGTAGACGAGGAAGTCGATCGCCGATTTTCGGCCTTCCTTCGCCTGGTAATCTTTCGTCACCATCTCGATCCAGGTCTTGCCGTAAATCTTTTCCATTCCCGCCAGAAGCGGCGCCAAGGGCGAAGCGGTCGTGCCGGCGACCTTCTCGACGAACTTATTGTAAGGATCCGGCTTCTTCTTCTTTGCCACTTTCTTCGCCGAACCTTCCCGCGCCGGCGTCTCCTTTCCGATCGGGCTTTTACCGGTGTTCTTCCTTCGGCTCGGTCGATTCGGCGGCGGTGCGCCTGTTACGCTGCCTTCCTTGCCTGCGCCCTGAGTGACCGCCTCGCCGCCGCTTGCCTGTTCGCCGGTTGCCTCTCCGCCCGACGATGTCTTTCTCCTACCGCCGCTCAGATCGAACCGCACCTTCGGCGTGCACAACCACGTCGTGTCGACAATTCCGAGGCAATCCGCGCGGTTCGTGCACGAGCACTCCTTGCCGCCGCATCCGCAGGGCGTCTCGTCGCCCGAGGGCTGCGTCGCCGAGGAACCCGGCGAGACCGGCCCGGCATCGGTACCGGTCGAACCCGAAGTCCGCGGCTTCGATGATCTTCCTGTCCCGCCGCCGAAGGTTGTCTTGCGCGTGCAACGCCAGGTCGTGTCGGTCGGCCCGTAACATTCGCTCCGGTCCGAGCAGGTGCAGTCCTTCCCGCCGCAGCAGTTCTTGCCGGTACCGTTCGGTCCGCAACAACCGTCTTTCTTCTTCGAGCCCGCTTGCCGCCCTGCGACCGGCCCCGCATCGGTTCCAGTCGAACCGGAAGGCCGCGGCTTTGGAGATCTTCCCGTCCCGCCGCCGAAGGTTGTCTTGCGCGTGCAGCGCCAGGTCGTGTCGGTCGGCCCGTAACATTCGCTCCGATCCGAGCAGGTGCAATCCTTCCCGCCGCAGCAGTTCTTGCCGGTACCGTTCGGTCCACAACAACCGTCCTTCTTTGCGGGACCGCTCCGGCGACCTCCCGCCTTCTCTTTGCCCTTCTTTCCCCCTCTCCGGGAAACGACCGGCTTCCCGGACGACCCCCCGGGTTGTGGAAACGGACTACCTTGACAGTACCACCGGGAATAGGTTCCGTAGTTGATATGGATCGGTCCCGGGCACTGCCCTTGCGCGGAACAGGTGCAGTTGGAGCCGATGCAGGTACAGGGGTTCTTCCCCGTCGGTTGTGCGGCCGCCGGCTTCACGCCTCCTTTCCACTTTCCCTTCCCGCGCCCGCCGCCGACGGGTACTGCGACGCCTCCCGCTCCTTCGCCCGAGGTTCCGGCGGTGCCGGGCTTCGCGGTCTTCCCGGACACCGGACGGCTCGTCGGCCCCGCCCCCGTTCCCTTCGTTCCTTCCCTCCCCGTGGTCACGCCGCCCCCTGCGGACTTCTTCTTGCCCCGCGTTCCCTCCCTTCCACCGCCGAAGCCCGGAAGCCGCTGGCAATGCCAGACGGAACGGTCGCCGTAGTCGAGGTGAACGACCCCGGCGCATTCCTCGCGGGCGGAACAGGTACAGTCCTCGCCGCCGCAGCACTCGCCTCCCGGCTCGTTGCAGCAAGCCGCTTTCTTCACCGGCGGTGCCTTCGGGATCGGCGGCAGGAGTCCGCCTTCTCCCGCGCTCTTCTTCCCCGACTTTTCCGTTCCCGGTCCCGTTTCCGCTCCGGCCTTCGGTCCCGCCGTGATTCCGCCTTTCCCCGCGGTCCCTGTCCCGGACGTGCCCCCCGTTTCCTTTCCACCGAGCCTTCCGCCGAGCACGGGGTACTTGTCGCAGTGCCAGACCGACCGATCGACGTAACTGAGGTGCACCGCGCCGCCGCATTCGCTTCGATAGGTGCAGGTGCAATCCTCGCCGCCGCAGCAGTTGGTACCTCCCCCCGACGCGGCGCAACACGTCCCCCTCGGTGGAGGCTCCGGCTTCGGCGTCACCATCTCCGCGATCTTCTTCGCCGCCGCCTCCTTCTTTCGCTCCTCTTCCTCCGCGCGCTTTCGCGCCTCTTCCTCCCGTTTCTTCTTCCGTTTTTCCTTCGCCGCCTTCCGCGCTTCGTCTTCCCGTTCCGGTGTGCCGAGGTCGATGCGCGCGATCTCGTAATTCGAGCAAACGGTCACGCGCCTCCCGTCCGAAGGACGCGCGTACTCCGTGGTGCGAAAGCCGCACGCCCATTTCTCCTTGCAACCGCATCCGTTGAGATTGCATGGACACGCTTCCTTCTCGGGGGCGGCCGGCTTCGTTGTCGGCCCGGGGCCGACCTTGCAATAACGCACCGGGAGTTCGGCGCGGAACTTGGCGACATATTCCTTCCGCACCGTGTACTGCCCCTGACATTCGTAGTTCTTTCCGCACTCACAGTTCTTGTTGGCGCAATAGCAGAGGGCAAGCGAACACCGCTCCGGATTCTTTCCGACCTGCTCGCAAAAGTTCTCGAAGTTGCATCCGCAGCGGGTTCCCCCGCAGGAACATCGCGGCTTTCGAGGCTTCGTTTTTCTCGTCGCGGTCGGGGCTTCTGTCGCCACCTCCGCCGTTCGCGCTTCGAATGATTCCGATTCGGTCGTCACCCGAGGAGATTCGCTCTTCGATTCTTCGCTTCCTCGTACCGCCACGATCTCGACATTCCCGACCACGATCCGAGTCCGAGTCGTGGTCGGGCCGAAGGTGACGCGTTTTCCACCTTTCGAGACCTTAGGGTATTCGACAGGGGTTCCTTTTGGAGAAACGTTCGAGTCGCTTTTCGTCGCGGTGTATCCGACGTTCTCCTTAAGTTTCTCCGTCAGGACTTGAGCGATACCGGGACCATGCGGTGACTCGCGCGGCGAAGACGGAGGTGGAGAAGAGGAGGAAGTGGCGGTGGTAGCGGTGGTGGCCGGAGCCGCCGGTTGCGAGGCCGGCGGTTCTTCGGACGGCACCTCTTCTTGAGGGACTTCCTCCGGCGGGACCTCCTCCCGTGGTGTTTCCTGGGGCGGCTGCTCGGAAGCCGGTTGGCTCGATGCCGACTGCTGGGAAGACGAGGAGCCCGCCGCACGCGCGCGTTCCTCCGCCTTGCG
>RFFU01000068.1 GCA_003697085.1 Candidatus Hydrogenedentota bacterium | reverse complement strand
TATGAACTGTCCCTCAAGATTCACAAGGCGACACGGGATTTCCCGAAGGAAGAGCGCTACGGGCTTTCGTTTGAACTGAGAAAGACTTCACGGTCTCTGTGGTGCAACATCGCCGATGGGCACAAGCGCCGCAACACGGAAGAGTACATTCGATTCCTCAATATTGCCCAGGCTTCAGGCGCCGAACTCGAGACCCTCCTGTTGCTTTCCCGCGATCTTAACCTGCTATCAGAGGAACTTACCGTGGGGTTCTTCTCTCTTTATGGTGAAGTCAAGCAGATGCTCGGCGGTCTCGTTACCGTTTTGGAGAAGAAGATACGGGGAAGATTATAATCCCTGATCCCCGATCCCCGATCCCTGAACTTGCGAGCGAAGCGAGATATGTTCTGATCCGTTGACGCGCTCTCTAAATCCCGCCCATTGTCGAGTCTTTTTCAAGTCTCCTCGGCCGTGCTCCCGTTGTTAGACGGAACCAGTTCAGCGAAGAATCTCACGTCTCGCTCCACAACCTCGCCGACCTTCACGAAAACCGGCCGGGCGAACCCGGGCCCGTCGCCGACGAAGGTATGGAACTCGCCGTTCTCTCCACAGGGATCTACATCGGCGGGAAACTCCTCCCATGCCTCCTCGAACTTCCTTCCCGCGAAAGACCGCTCCAATTTCCGCCCGTCCACGCAGGCGATCCAGGCCTGATACCGCGCCGCGAAATCGCGCGCCAAGCCGACCGTGTCCTCTCCCCACAACGGAAAGATCGGCGTCAGCCCCAACCGACGAAGATGCGCCTCGCGATAAGCACGAATTTCCTCGAGAAAAAGATCGCCGAAGGCGAATGCGCTTATCCCCTCCCCCGCCAATCGCAGGAGAACCTTCCCCAATCGGTCCTCATAGATTTCATTCGTCGTCTCCAGCCCCGGCAGAAAAACCTTGTGAAGCGGCAGTCCGAGCGCTTCGGCCTGCAGATCGAGCAGTTCCTCTCTCACACCGTGGTGCGAGACCCTCTGAAACGGTTCCGCGATTGTGACCACAAGCCCGCGAACATCGTACTCGTCATTCCGCCTCAGGGCTTCGAGCGCCAAGAGACTGTCCTTGCCGCCGCTGGAAACCAGCGCGACAGCGGTTCGTTCGCCCGTTCGTTCCGTCACCATTCTTCTCGGCACGCGTGCCCTCTTCGACTCTTTCACCCCCCCACCGGAACGACGCGGGGACGCATGAAGGCCTGATTGTTCGCTTCTCGTGCCTCGGGAACAATGTTGTCCGGATCGAGAATCACGACGACGCGCGGCCTGCCGGCCACCTCGGGAGTCCACGGAAAAACGACGTGCCTCATTCCACCGGCGGCGATCTCCTTCACCGTTACGTATCCCCTCTGAGCATCGCCGATCTTGAGCATGACATCCACCTCGCGCGCCGCCTTCCCCCCCCGATTGACGACATCGACACAGAGGTAACACTCCTTGCCGACAACGGGATCCGGGAAAACGGTGAGGTCTCTCCCGACGGCGAGATCGGCCTTCTCCGGCACCGCGGGAGCCTCTCGCGCGGCCGCCGACGCCGAACCCGACGCGGAAGAAGGCGGGGGTGCGGACGGCGAACTCTTGTAGCGAACTTCGATCTGACGAATAGCAACATTGTCGCCGGAAGAAGCGTCGCCGAGAAGATTGGCCTGGTCCGCCACGACCCGGATCGTGAAGAAGCCTTCCCGCGGCGGAATCCAAGAGAAGGTAAAGGAGCCGGCGCCGGTGAAATGGCCGACCCGCCCGATGTTCTGCGTGCTGACCAACGCATCGTTGACGAAAAGATTGACCTTGACCGAAAGCGCACCGCGCAGACGATTGTTCTGCACCGAGCCGGAAATCGTCACCGCCTGCCCCGGCTCTAACAGTATCGGCGCTCCGGAAGGATTGATCGCCACGGAAGCGATCGAGAGATCCGAACGAGCGTAACCCGCCAACGCCACAAGCACCAACAAACCCGCGATCCAAAAAAGCCTTCGTTTTGCCATGTCACCCTCCCTGTCTCGACTTGGTGATAACCCTACAACGACCAGAAGTTTATGGAAAGACTTAACGAAGCAGGCCTTCCCGGAAGCGTGGGCATCTTGCCTCCAAACCTGGAAACGCGGGCATCTTGCCTGCAAAAACGGGTTCGTAGAGGACCACCTTTCGGCTTCCCCGATCATATCCGGGGTTTCGCCTGGGAGTGGACGGACACGATCCACCAAAAGGTGCCCATTTTTCGCCACGCACCCCCTTGTAACCGGCGATTTCGGGCCGTAGAATCGGCAATCGTGGAAACGAAAGGAATTCTCTAATGGCTGAAAGGTGTGCCACGCCGACGATCGCTCCGGGTCCCCTTCGGGACCGGCCGCCGCTGAACCGTCGCCGATCCCATCGTCACGCCCCCGTTCCGCTTCTCCTTCTCCTCCTTCTCGCTCTCATTGCTCTTCCCTCGAACGCGCAACCCGTGATCGAGGAGGTGGATGCGGGCGAGACGAATGTCGCGGCTTGGATCGATGGTGAGATCGTCCTCGATACGGAACTCGTCTCCAAGGACCTCGCGACGTATTACGATCTCCTCCAGAAACTCTACGACTTCAAGAAGAAGATGCTCTACCGCCGCATCCTCGATCACTACCTCCAAAAGAATCCCGGTGCTCTGCCCGCAAGTCCCGATGAAATCTCGGTCTCGGATTCCGACATCGATGCTTTCATCCGGAAACAGGCGCCGAAGAACGCTTCGATCAGCCCTCGATTGCGAAAACGGATACACAATTACCTCAAACGCCTGAAGTATTTCAAACTCCGCGATGCCTTTCTCGAACGGGTCACCTCCGAGACTCCCGTGCGGGTCTTTTTCCGAAAGCCGAACCTGCGGTATCCCGTGACGGAGGGACCGAGCCCGGTGCTGGGACCGGAAACGGCACCGTTGACCATCATCACTTTCTCCGATTTTCAGTGTCCCTATTGTCGCCGGTGGAAGACGACCATGGATTCGGCGATGGCCGAGTACGGAGACTCGCTCCGCTTCATCTTCCGCCAGCACCCGCTCGATAATCACCCGCTGGCCGAAACGGCCGCCCTCTACGCGCTCTGTCTGGCACAACAGAACTCCGACTACTTCTGGTTCTTTCACGATGTCGTCTTCACCTACAAGGAGGCCCTCACGGAGAAAGTCCTGCGTCAGATCGTGGTGAAATCGGGCGCGGACATGGAAGAGTTCGCGCGGTGTCTTGGGAGTGATGCCGTACGCGATCGCCTTCGTCAGGACCAGGAAGCCGCCGAGAAACTGGGCGCCCGGAGAACCCCTACCAGTTACCTCAACGGCCGCTTGATCCCGGGAGCCATTCCCTACGCGCAGCTACGAGAGATGATCGAGGAAGAGTTGCGATAGCACCGTTCGGCCTGCGCCCCGTTCTGAGTAGTCGGTCTTTCGATCCGCCTTGACGCAATCGTCCGCGCGCAAGAATCCCTTTTCTGTCTTCAAAGTGACCGCCGGTAAGAGACGACCCCGGGGCGGGGTTGATCTCCCCGCCCCGGGCGTTTGTCACAAACAGCACAATGGCCTCCGCCGGACCAGTCGCCATCCGGTCCACGCGGATACTGTCACCGCCGAAACGTGGGATCGTGAAGTTTCTCCCGTCGTAGTTTCTGGTTCGATGTTTTCTTCGGGTGCGGCTTCTTATTCGTTTGTTTTTGCGGACAGCGGACCGGAGCGCAAAGTATTTGATATTCCTCCTTTCCGGTATGGCACCTCGAATCGAAACCCGCCATCCCGCCGCCCGACATTGCCTTGCATTTTGCATCGCATTTCGTCGGGTCTGTTTCCTGCATATGGACCGGTCTGCCTATCGCTGTGTAACACCAATTATCGCAACATACCATTTCCAATCTGCTTTTGTTCGGTTCGGCTTCGTCGGCACATCGCGGATCATCGATGCTGGTCTGGAGGCAACGAGCACAGTTGTATTTGTTTTTTTCCAACTGAATGCCATCTCCAACTTTTCCGAAACAATAGGCCGCACAACCGTAGACCTGATCCGAAGGATCGATTTGTCCGAATTTTGAAGCATCCTCTTCTTTCTTCGTCCCAGGATACCACTTGTAGCTGCCGAAAGCGAAGTGCAAGAGTTCGTGGGCAAGCGTCTGCTCGTCCGCAGGACAACCTGATCCTTGTCGAAGAAAAATCTGTCGGAGTGGAACCCGTTGTACCCCGCACGTCGGCAGGTTTGGGGTTTTCAGGACCTGTATGGGCTTCGATGTCCTCATCCAAAATTTTGTCGCCTCGATCGGGACGTAATCCTCCCCGTCCTTACCCTTTTCCCCCTCGTTAATGCAGTTGAAAAGATCCCTTCTCACTCGCTTTAAGAGTTTTTGGGGGTCGGAGGAACCGCTCGACGAGGAAGGCCTGCCTCCGCCACTCTTTTGCAACAGGTTACGATTGATCGGCACCACATCCGTGACGTCATAACTTCCGTCGCCATCAATATCTCGTTCGAGAACTCCTGTGCTGTTGAACTCCCCCCGAACCTCTTCCCACTCGAGCCGATACTTTCCGACATGTTCCTCGATCACGTGCCCCACGCCGGTCGTGGGATCGACATTGCTTTCCTCCACAACATCCCACTCCCCGTCGCCGTCGTTGTCCTCGCTGTATCGCCAACTCGTCGGCGTCGGAAATTCGAGAACCAAATCGTTGCGCCCGTCGTCATCGACGTCCGCCACGCAACGCTGCACGCGTCCTTCCCGGGTCAATTCGACCTCCAGGTCCGGCACACCGTCACCGTCCGGATCCAATTCCTCCTTCAACTCCTCCGGTGTCAACTTCGGCCGGAGATTGAACTCGTCTTCCTTCGTCTCGGCCGTCTGGTCTCCCCGCGCGGGCTCGGCCGAACGTACCGCCTTCGAATGATAACTCGTCCGCGCCTTTGCGCCGCGTCCTCGAGCCGCCGCCGGCGGGGTCGCGATCAGCCCGATCAGCGGAACCAATCCGGCCACCAACACCTACCACCGCCTTCCCGTCTTACCCCTGATCATCTTCCTTCCTCCCTTCCTCCTTATCTCATCACCGCGAACAATCTCTTCTCAACCGCGCTCGTTTCGCCGCTCCATCACCTCCTCGCTTCCAACTTCTTATCCATTTCCATCCCTCATCCCGCCAACGCATAGTACCAGCGGACGAGATACCGCCAGAGACTCGCCTCCAAACACCAGTCTCGGAACGCTCTCAACACGCGCAACCAGCGTCCCGGCAGGCCCCAACGTTGGAGAAGACAGGTTCCGTTATCCGAAGCGACCGTGAGCGTCGCCGGCGGACCCGCCGGAGCACCGCCCAGATCCACCGTGATCCCCGTCGCGCGGAGCCGGATCCCCCCCGCCGCCCCCGTCGTCATCATCGTCATCGTCGTCATCATCATCTCCACCGGAGGAGCAGTTGCCAGGAATAAATGAGGCTTCGTCTTCCGTTGCCACTGAACTGTATTGGAACCTCGGCAGCTGATAAAATCCTTCTCCGCACCCCCGAACGCCCATCTGGTGTCCTAAGGTGCCACGAGACCCAACTGGCGGAACCGTAAAATCCGTCAGAAAGGTTCGCTTTTCGCCCTTGTTTACCTCTTCTCCCGGCTTTAATTCGAAATATCGCCACGTTATTCCAGTATGCGCCCCCTGGTTATTGGATTGAAAAAGGGCGAAATCGCCCACCTTGTCCGATCTATTACACCTCCGCCAGACCGCACAGGGATCCGCGCCGTTGTTAATAAAACTAAAGCGAAACGTGTACGTCTTTTGCGCAAGAAGATAGTAAAGAGGGGCCACTCCACTTTTTTTCGTCATAACCGTTAACGGTGTCTATACACTCGTTCCATCCGGCTGCTTCGAACAGATCTCCGCTGTCTTAGATGTAGCATAACGGTCCCCTTGTATGTTGCATTCCTCCGCACAATCCGCCGTCGCGCCAGTGGCCAGAGCGGCAAAGGCAACGACAAGCACCGTCAGCGACAGAACAAAACCGCCCGCCTAACAACGCCACGCGGCCGCGTGAAACACCGGTCCCCCCCTCCGTGATTTCGTCCATCTTTTCTCCTCCGCCCCCCCCCGCGCGCCCTCCGGCGTCACGAGGACGCCGGAGGGACCTTCCGTCTCCAGGATCACGATCGCTTCGGTATTCCCACCTCTACTGAACCGAATTCGTGATCTTCCAGATCAGATCTCCCGTCAAATCCGTCTCCTCATCGTTGTCTCCCACGATCGCGCGAATCACGTTGCCGTCGCCGTCCACCGACTTCAGCGTCGAGACGATATCCGCGACGTCGGATGTTTCCGGCCGGGTTATCTTCACATTGGTGAAGAGAATTCCTTTTCCGTTCTCGGTCTCCTCCGTGGACACCGTGGCCGTGATTGTGTACATCCCGTCGTCATAGCTTACCGGCACTTCCGGCTCGCCCTCGTTCGGAATGTCCCAAACCGTGCCGTTCGGGAATGAAATCTGAATATGAGCCCCTTCCACGTCGGAGTAAATCTTCTTGTTGGCGACGATAGGATCTAGGACGGGAAACGTTTTCTCGACCAACAAGTTTCCGCGGAGATCCTTCATCACGAACAGCAACGTACTGGGAGCATAAAAGAAATCGATCTTGATCGGCTCGGGTCCCGGGAACAGTTTCGCATTGACCTTGAAACTCACCTCATTGCCGATCTGCTCGCCCCGCAAAAGAACTCGCCCCGTGTAGTCTCCGTTCTCGAAGCCCACCAGATCAGGGAAGATGAACAACAGCATTCCTTGCGTCTGGCTTGGATCGCCGGCGTCCCCCTCCTCTCCTCCCATCGCTTCGTCGAAGGCCGCCATGATCAAGGCTTCCGCAAATTGATCCTCTGGACTTCCGTCGTCCAGCCCCGCCTGATCCGTGATCTCCTTCGCTATCGCCTGCGAGTCAATGGCATCGTAGATCGCCTGCTTTTTCTCGTCCGGCAGTTTGCTCTGCTGGAGATACGCCACGTCCGGAATCACGTAAACCGTCTCGAGAACCTTGTCGCTGGGGCCGGAAAGCTGAGCCGTGGCGGCGATGGGAGAACCGCCATAATGCTTTGCGGCCAACAGCGGCGTCAACTTGTCGAACTGCTCGTTGCCCGTGACGCGAAGCACAAACGGAAGCTCGAGATAGTTCACCGTCTCGTTCTCCATCACCCAAACGAACTCGCGGTCCGAGACACTACTGAAGACGGGATACCGCACCTTCAGCTGATACCGATAATTGGCCCATTTCGACAGAAGCAGCGCAACCGGGTCGTCGCTGGATTGCGGCTGAATCTGCTGCTGTGACCGCGCCGCCTTCGCCTTGGCCGCGTAAGACGTCGAAGCGTGACCGGCCGCGGCGATCATAACGGCGCCGCGACACCGGTCCCGCAGCCGACTCCGCCGAAAGTTACTGCGTCTTCGTGCAGTCCTGCAGTTCCTCGCTCAATTGCTCCTGCGTCTGAAGCATCTTTTCCATCGATGCGTTGGCGGCGTTGATGGCATCGACGCATTTCTCTCCTCCCAGTTCCCCGAAGACACAGGTGATTGCATTCATAAGCGCATTGATCGTCGCGGCGGTTTCATTGACGTATTCCTCCGTCAATTCCTTCACCTCCTGCGGATTGCACTGCAACGTCGGCTTCTGCGGAGGATTCGGTGGAGCATACCTCGCATGCACGGCCGGCGCCGAAAGCGACACCACAAACCCGACAGCCATCACCCAAGAGACGATCCTTTTCATTTCAGGATCCTCCTTTCCTGTAAATTTTTTCCTTTCCAAACCCTCGTCCCCCCTGCCCGCGGCGCGGTGGCCGGGGCGAAGCAAATCCAGCGACCCGCTCCGCCCGCCAGCACGCCCGCACGCGCCTCACCCCCCAAGCCCGTCACCATTACCAATCCCGACCCGATTCCATCCCTCTAACTTCTCGTCCACCTCCCCGGCGATATTATTCCGGCAATGGAAGCGCGGCTTGCCGGTAATAGGCGAAGGGTTCGTCGGAATCTGCCAAACGCCAAGCGCGGTCGTTTTCATCTAGTTTCTCCGGTTTAATATCCTCTCGAACGACCCCGAAACGATGGACAAGGCCTGGGAAACAATCGAGAATATGGCTGGGATGGGAAGAATGGAATCGGTTCATGAAATGAAACGGATTCGCGAGAGGATGGACCGCGCCGACTCTTCAGGCCATCGCGCCGCTCTCCGAACAAGCGACTCTTCCTTCTTCCAGGAACTCTCCCGTTTCGCTGATTCCTGGATCGCGGCCTGCATCGTCGCCGATTGGACAACTCGCCGGAAACAACAACCGTTTCCCGCTCCAACGTGGTTTCAAAAACCGCTCTATCGGAAGGATCCCTATTTCCGCGAGGCGGTCCAGATCTACGAACAGGCCCGGACCGCGTAATGCTTTCGACCTTCGAGAAGATCCTCATTCTCCGCAACGTCTCCTTCTTCCGCGATATCTGTTCCGAAGACCTCCGGCTTATCGCTGAAATTTGTGACGAGGTCGCCTTCTCGGCCGGCGATATCCTTATGAAGGAAAACGAAGAAGGACGGGAACTCTACATCATCGAAAAGGGAAAGGTCCGCGTCTACCACGATGACCAGACGATCGACCTCGTTCCTCCAACTTATGTCGGCGAAATGGCGATTCTTGCCGGAGGCGCACGCCGGGCGACCGTCGAGGCGCTCGAGGATACCAATACCTTGATGATCGAAAGCGGGAAGTTCCGCCAGGTGATTCTGAAATACCCGCGAATCATCTTCCCGATCGTCCGCTCGATCGTCGAACGACTCGAATAGAATCGTATTTCTCGATTTTTCCCTTCCTGCGCTCCCGCGGGACGTTCCTGTCCGCGTTGTTCCGCTTCGCCTCAGCCGAAATGACGTGTCCCTCCGGCAAGCGTGCGTGAAGTGGTATAACGTCCGGCGGGAAACTTCGTTCCGAAAGGAGGAAGTTTCATGAAACCGAAAACGAGTCCCGCCGCCGCAAGGCGGCTCCTGGCCCTGCGCCGACAGGTGGAAAAATGGCGGAGGCAGCGAGAAAAAACGCACGGCGATGCCGGAACGCCTCTGGAAACGCGCCGCGGACCTCTCTACGAAGTATGGCGTCTCGCTCGTGGCGCGGGCATTGGAAGGAATCGACGCTTTTCCTTCGGGAGCCGAGGGCGCCGTTGGACAACAACGTCTGCGATCGTGCTCTGAAGAAAGCGATTCTTCATCGGAAGAACAGTCTCTTCTTCAAGACAAAGAACGGAGCGTGTGTCGGCGATATCTGCATGAGCCTGCTTCACACCGCCGAATTATCGGAAGAGGATCCGTTCGATTATCTGGTCGCCGTAATGCGCAATCCGCGGCGGGTCCGAAACCGTCCTCGCAACGGAATGCCGTGGAATTATCGGGAAACCCTCGTCTCCCTCACCTCCCGACTATGTTTCAGCAAGAGTTGTTCTGAAATCCCTTTCCCGTTGGCAACCAAAGGG
>RFFU01000067.1 GCA_003697085.1 Candidatus Hydrogenedentota bacterium | reverse complement strand
GGAGTAGCCTGCGGAGCGGCGGGGGCGGGGGGCGAGAAGCGGATCGGCGTTTTTCCGGAGGCGGCGTTTCAGATCGCGGGAACCGTCGTGGCCTTCGATCACCTCAAGAAGACATTGCGCGTCATCGTCAACGCCGCGGTGCTTCCCGGAGGAGAGGGGGCCGACGAGGCGTACGACCGGGCCGTGGGGAAGATCAAGCGGGTGTTGGAGCGGCTGGAGGATCCCGGGAGTTCTGGAATTCCACGGCTGGCGCCGCGGATAACCGAAGGCGAAGACGGAAATGTGCTGTTCGGGGTCGAGTCGAATATGGAACGCGAGAGGTTTCTGGAGATCGTTGCGCGGGCGCGGGAGTACGTCAAGGCGGGGGACATATTTCAGGTCGTTCTTTCGCAACGGTTTCAGCGTCGGATCCGTGCCGATTCCTTTTCGCTCTACCGTGCCCTGCGTGCAACGAATCCTTCGCCCTATATGTATTTCCTCGATTTCGGTGATTTCACGGTGGTGGGATCGAGTCCGGAGGTGATGGTGCGGTTGGAGGAAGGGAAGATCACGCTGCGCCCGATCGCCGGGACGCGCCGTCGCGGTCGTACTCCGGAAGAGGACGAGGGTCTTGAGCGGGAGTTGTTGGGAGACGAGAAGGAGCGGGCGGAACACATTATGCTTGTCGATCTGGGCCGTAACGATGTGGGACGCGTGGCGGAGAAGGGCAGTGTCGTCGTAGACGAGTTGATGACGATCGAGCGTTACAGTCACGTGATGCATATTGTTTCGAATGTCACGGGGAGGCTTGAAAGAGGAAGGACGGCGTGCGACGTGATTCGGAGCGCGTTTCCGGCGGGAACGGTATCGGGGGCTCCGAAGATTCGCGCGATGGAGATCATCTCGGAACTCGAACCGGATCGGCGCGGTCCCTATGCCGGCGCGGCGGGATACATCGGTTTCGACGGGAACGCGGACACCGCGATCGTTCTGCGCACGATCCTTGTCTCGGACGGAGTCGCCGCGGTCCAGGCGGGTGCGGGGATCGTGTACGACTCGGTTCCCGAACGGGAGTTCGAGGAGACGGTGAACAAGGCTGCGGGGATGTTGCGTGCGATCGAGTGGGCGGAGCGGGGGCTGTGAGCGTGAGGAAAGGCGGAGAGTTGAAGACGAGGAATCCCGGGGGCGGAGCCGCAGGCGTTTCGCGTATCCTGATGATCGATAACTACGATTCCTTTACGTATAACTTAGTTCAATATCTCGGGGAGTTGGGCGTTACGTCTCGTGTTCTTCGAAACGACGTGGTAACGGTGGAGGAAGTGGAGGCGAGGATCGAGGAAGAGGGGCTTGAGGCGATCATCATTTCGCCCGGGCCTTGCACGCCGAAGGAGGCGGGGATTTCGGTGCCTCTCGTTCGGGCTCTCTCCGGGCGGGTTCCGATTCTTGGGGTCTGCCTCGGACATCAGGCGATCGGAGCGGCCTTTGGGGCCGAAATCGTTCGCGCGGAACGAATTATGCACGGGAAAACATCGCGGATCTTCCACGAGGAAGAAGGGATCTTTCGGGGAATCGAGAATCCCTTTGTCGCAACGCGTTACCATTCGCTCGTCGTAGCGCCCCCGTCGGTTCCATCGGAATTGATCGTGGACGCTTGGACGTTCGATGGCGACGGTGAAGCCGTGTCGAAATCTCCGGACGGAATGGGGAAAAACGGCGGACGGGTCATTATGGGGATGCACCATAGAACCCATCCGACGTATGGGGTTCAGTTTCATCCGGAATCGATTCTGACCACTGTCGGCCACGCGGTTCTGAAGAATTTTTTGGACATCGTCGCATCCTTTTCGGTATAGTGAGCGGCAGCGGGGGCGTCCCGCGGGCGGCGTTGCGCAAGGGTCGCGGGCGGAAGATCGGGAGCGAGCGAGACCGGCTGTGCGAAAGAGGTTACGGTTTCGGTGGAGTGAAGGGATGATCAGAAGAGATCGAGCGGAGAGAGGGCGGAAAGGGAGGCGTGTGGGACGTTTCCTTTCGGCGGCGATGGTGTTGCTTGTGGTCTGCGTCTCGGCGGGATCGGCGAAGCCGTATCGTGTCAAGAAAGGCGATACATTGGCGAAGATCGCGGCGCGGGAGCTGGGCGACGCAGAACGGTGGCGCGAGATCGCCGATGAAAACGAGATCGACAATCCCCGCCGTTTGCTTGCGGGACGGGTGATCGAGATTCCGGAGGAGAGAAAGCCCGCGGCGGCGCCGGTCGTCTCGGGAAAGGTAACGGCTCATCTGTTGGGTGTTCCGTCGATCCGGGGACTGGCCGGTTCGATCCGCTTCCGAGTTTCGGAGAAGAATCCTTGGGTGCCCCTCTGGGCCGCCCGAGATTTCGCGGGGGGCTCGTGGGTTATGACGGCCAGCACGGGGCGAGCCGATTTCGTTCTTCCGCGGATCAGCGGAGAGATCGGTCCTTATTCAATCGTCGAGATGGAGACGGTTCAGGAAGACGGGGCGGCCTTCTCGGCGCGGGTTCACCTCGGAGAATTGGACCTTTCGATCGAAGGAGGGGAGGGAACGGTCCACGCGGGGGACGCGACCGCGCGGACTCTTTCCGGCGAAATTTATGTTCGCGTGAATGAGAAGAAAGAGGTGCTGATTGCGGCGTTGAAGGGAAAGGTGGAGGTGAAACAGGAAGGAATCGAGAATGTTGTCCTGGAGGCGGGCCAGACGGCTCAAATTGCTTCGGGAAACCTGTTACTGGATCCCGGCCCGAAACCGTTGGCGACCGGAACACCTGAGGAAGGCGCGGTGTTGGCGGAAAGGGATCTCTCGTTCGAGTGGCCGGCGGTTTCGGGTGTCACCGCTTACCGCTTTTCGCTCATCCCGAAGGATTTGACGCGGCCTCGCGTGGAGAGGGTGATAACGGATCACAGGATTATCGTCAGAAAGGTCCCCGAAGGATCGTTCGCGTATCAAGTTGTACCGTTGGGTGCGGCCGATCGGCTTCCGGGACCGCGAGTTGCTTTCGTTGTGGATCGCCGTCGCCCGGAAGTGAAGGCGTGGGCCGTCGAGGGCGCCGGAGGGGGATGGATTGTGAAGGGAACGGCGACGCCCGGAGCAACGGTTACGGTGGGCCGGGAGAAGACGACGGCCGGTGGCGACGGATCGTTCTCCGTTCCGATTCAAGCGCAGGAGTCGCTCTTCGTTGTGGGGATCGAGGCACGGTTGAGGCCGAACGGCCCCGTGGCCCGGACGGCGGTGGCGTTGGTGGGGTTGGCCGAGAAGGGGATCGTCAGCGCCGCCGCGGCGGTGCCCGCTGGGCGTGTCTTGGCGGATGGGAAGGAACTTCCCGCGATCCTTTCCCTTCAAGCGGGAAAGAACGAGAAGATGTGGAAGTGGGAAGTCGGCGGAAAGGTTGTCGCGGCGGGCCGGAGCACCTTCCTGCTGGACCGCGAGCCTCCGCGGCTCGTCTCGGTGAAGACGGCGAGAAAGCGGATTGCTCCCGGAGAGGAAATTCTCCTTACGGTCGCCGCCGCGGACGCGGGAAGTGAGTTGGGGAGCGCGGAGACGGCGCGCGTGAAGTTGAACGGACCCGGCGATCTTCAACTCGAAGCCACCGCGGAACGACTGACACCGGCGGGGGAGTACATCTTCCGGATTCCGACCCCGGAGAAGATGAGCGATGGTTTCGTTCAAGTGACGGAGATATCGTTTCAGGATTCGGAAGGAAATCGGTTGATTATTTCAACCGATGGAATGGTGACCGAAACGGTCGATCCACAGGGGAAGGCCCGCAGGTTCTTCGGAAACATCTTGCTTGTGGGAATCGGCGTTCTCGTCGGAAGCCTCTGAGGTCGATTCGATCGCCGCGGGGCGGGGCGGATGCATTCTCGTGAGTGAATTCTTTCTGGAACGATCCGCACGATCGGGGGAGAAGGATTTCCGATGATTGTGAAGATCTGTGGGATTCGTTCGGTGGAGGATGCGCTTTTTTGTGGGCGAGAGGGGGCGGATTGGATCGGAGTGAACCTCTGGCGTAAATCCGTCCGTTCCGCTCCGATCGAGACCTTCTTCGAGATATGGGAGGCCTTCGAGACGGAATGGCCGGGGGAAGAGAGGCCGAAGGTTGTGGCGCTTTTCGTTTCTCCGGCCGAGGAAGAACTCGAGAGGCTTCTGGAATCTTCTCGAAGACCGGATTTCCTCCAGATTCATGGGGAATGGGACGGGCGCGTGGAAGTGGGGGGGATACCGGTGATCCGAGCGGTTCATGTGGGAAGCGAGCGGGACGTAGATGCGGTGAACGCGTGGGAAGGAGAATGGGTTCTGGTTGATGCGAAGGTCGAGGGATTGGTGGGGGGGACGGGCCGGCGGGTTCCCGAAACGTTGCTGAAGAGGATCAAAAGGCCGTACATTCTTGCGGGGGGACTGACGCCGGAGACTGTGGTGGACGTTGTTGCGAGATTTCATCCGGCCGGTGTGGATGTCGCTTCCGGAGTCGAGTCTGCCCCGGGGATAAAGGATCGAGCCAAGATACGCACGTTTCTAAAAAGGTGTCATTCTTACAATTTGACAATTTCGCCGTAAGGGACGGAGCCGGGGGCGGCGGAGGACGCGGAATGACACGGAAAAAGGATTTGCCATAGAGGCACAGGGACACAGAGAGAAAGGAAGAAGGTGAGGAGGTGGGAGAGGGAACTGCGGAAGAGACGGAAAAAAGAGAAAGGCAAAAGGCAAAAGGAAAAAGGCAAAAGGGAAGAGGGAAAAGTCAAAAGGCAAAGGGCGAAAGGCAAAAGGGAGAGTAGAGTACAGACTCTCTCGTCTGCGAGAAACGGTGGAGAAAAGGAGGCGGATGGATTGGATCGTGGACTGTAGGGGCGACCGGCCGGTCGCCCTCCTGGCACGACCAGCGCTTGTAGCGGCGACCGGCGGGTCGCCCTGTTTGTCATTCCGAGGCGGGCGCAGCCCGACGAGGAATCCCCCATGAATGCGAATCAGTGCCTGCCGCGGAATCCCCCAAGACCGCCGGCGACCGCCGTATTCTCCCTCGCCCCCGGGGACCTGCCTGCCGCGACGCATCGCGGCGCAGGCAGGGAGGGCCGGGGTGAGGGGGGCGATTGTGTTCGGGCAAGGAGGAAAGGGAGAGCACGGTGAATCCCGAAGAGTGGAGAAAGTTGCTTTTGATCGGAACGTCGTGAGGATTCTTGCCGGTGCTCCTCGGTGTTGATCGGGGGAACGTGTGACTCAAATGGGGGCAATTTTATTTTGTAGGTAGGGGCGGATGTCGAAATCGCCTTGTGGCGGCTTCCGAAGCCGTTAAAGACGTCCATGGCTGGACGTTTAGGCCGATACCTCGGAGGAGGCCAGGATGGTCGCCGAGAATGAGCGAAAGGCGATGATAGACAACTAGAAGCGGTTTCATAAGTACCGTGCCGGCCTCGGAAATCCCGCAATATCAAGGGGGAAGAAAGCCTTATGAAACCGCTCTACCCATTTTTTGAATCCGCACGACTCAAAAAATAGGTTGACAAAATATATAAACATCTATATAATCGAATATATGAAATAAGGTCAGGAGGAGGCCGGGGAGGCGAAGAGAAGGGAGGAAAGGAAAAGAGAAAGGCAGAGAGGCGAAAGGGAAAAAGCAAGGGGCTGAAGGAAGAGCGCGAAAGTAAGGTGGAGAAAAGGGGAAGAGGCGAGGAGCGTGAGGCGAAAAGGGAGAAGGGAGAAGGGAGAAGGGAGAAGGAAAGAAGGCGGAAGGAAGGGAAGAAAGGGAAGGGAAAGCAATGGGTGGGATGGTTGAGTTAAGGACAAAGACAAGGCCAAGGACAAGGGGGATGACAAGGGCAGCGGCAGGGGTGGGAGCAGGGGCTGGGGCAGAGACAAGGAGAAGGATGGCGCCAAAGATAGGGCCAAGGGCGACGGCGAAATTTGGGTTGAGGCGAAGTTATCGGGGAAGGATCGGGAAAGGGGAATACGAAGGAGGAATGGGAAGGAGCGAATGATGAGCCGAAGGAGGAGTCGGAAAGACGAGATCATTCAGAAGGAAGGGGATGAGGAAATTTTTCGGAAACAAGCGGCTGTCTGCCGCGTATTTACTCACCCGTTGCGGATTCGCGTAATCCATCAACTGGAAAACGGAGAGAAGACGGTGAACGAGATGGTGGAGGCCTTGCAGGTATCCCAGCCCTATCTTTCCCAACACCTCCAGATTCTCCGAAACGCCGGCGTTGTGGAGACGCGTCGCACAGGGACTTCGATCCACTACCGGCTCCGAGATAAACGTCTCGTCAAGGCGTGCCGCCTTATGCGTTCGATCCTTGTTGATCAGCTGAGGCGGGCGGCGCGGGAAAATCAAAGATTGGTGACGGAAAGATGAGACTCGGTCGTGGGAAAGTGGCAAGAGGCCGGATCGCGGGAGAGCGGATGGACTGGAACGGCGGAACGGAAGAGGAGGGGGACCGGAGATTGGGTCGTCGGAGGCCGCCTCGGGAGGGGATGTGCATGGCGCTCGTCTTTCTCGTGGTCCTTTTCACTGGGTCCAGTTCCGCATTGGAGCGGGAGGAAGGCATTCACATTGTCCGTTCGGGAGAGACGCTCTATTCGATTGCGCGTTCGGAGCTCGGAGACGGAGAGCGGTGGAAAGAACTGGCGCGTTTGAACGGAATCACGGATCCTCGAAGGCTTTTTGTCGGCCAGCGGCTGCGGCTACCGGCAGGAGAGGGAGAAGG
>RFFU01000066.1 GCA_003697085.1 Candidatus Hydrogenedentota bacterium | reverse complement strand
GCGGCGGGGTTCGATCACGCTCGCGGCCGCGTCGTCGTCACACTCGACGCCGATCTTCAAAACCCCCCCGAGGAGATCCCCCGGCTCCTCGCCAAACTCCACGAAGGCTACGACCTCGTTTCCGGTTGGCGTAAGGATCGTCGTGACGAGTCCACCCGCTCCTTCCTCTCCCGCACCGCCAACCGCCTCATCGGCTCCGTCACGGGAGTTCCCCTCCACGATTATGGTTGCACCCTGAAGGCCTATCGAAGGGAGATCCTGGACGACATCGAACTCTACGGCGAATTGCACCGTTTTCTTCCGGCGTTGGGTGCGTGGGCGGGCGCGCGGATAGCCGAGATCGAGGTTGCACATAATCCGCGAACCGCGGGCCGATCGCACTACGGATCCGAGCGAATCCTCAAGGTCTTCTTCGATTTGATCACAGTGAAATTGTTGATGAGTTTCTCCACTAAGCCGGCCTACGTCTTCGGCCTCGGCGGCGTCGTCACCCTTGTGACCAGCGTTCTTCTCGGCCTCTTCGCCATCTACAGAAAAATCTTTCTCGGGGGGGAATGGATGAGTCCCATCACGATCATCTCGATCGTCTTCTTCCCGCTGGCGGTTCAATTCTTTCTGTTGGGATTCATCGCCGAGATCGCAACACGCGCCTATCACGGCGCCCGGAGGAAGAAGACCTATGCCGTCCGTACGCGGGTCTCTTCGGCCGAGGGAGAGATCAGCAGGCGCGACCGCCCTCCGGATTGAACGACACGGTTCCTTCTCGAGCCAAGACCGCCGCCTCATCCAATTCCCCCAACCCGAAAGCGCGAAAGGCCTCGACAACAAGAAGAACTGCCAACAGAACCAGAAGGATTCCGACTCCGCCCAAGAGACTCATCGCCCCGTACTGCCGAATGATCAGGATCAGCGCCCATAACGTCATCGTCGTCATAAAGGCCATCGGCAGCGCGGCGATCCAGAAATTCCTCCCCGTCCTCCGTAACCAGGTCGCCACGGCCAACAAGGCCAGCGCCGCCAGAAGTTGGTTCGTCGCTCCGAAGACCGGCCAGATCGCCTTCCACGCCGGGATCAACTTCCCCGCGGCGTCCCGGAAGGGAAGAAAGACGATGATCGCCGGCGGGATGACCGAAGCAAGCGTGGCGATCCAACGCGTGGATTTTTTCGCGCGGTCCATCGCAAAGAACTCCTCAAAGACAAAACGCGCCAGACGGGTGCAGGTATCGAGGGTCGTGAGCAGAAAGGTGGAAAGCGCCAGAAGAGCGAGATGCCGACCGAGTTCCGGACTCATTCCAAGTTTCGAAAGGAAGACGGCCATCCCGTCCCCGTAAACGGCGATGGGGTTGCGGATCTGCCCCGCTGACGTCAGGGCGGCCTTCCCCAATGTCACGGCCGCCAAGAGGGAAAGAACCGCCAAAAACCCCTCCAACAACATCGCTCCGTATCCCACGCGGATCGTGTCGCTTTCCTTCTCGACCTGTTTGGACGTCGTTCCCGAAGCCACGACGCAGTGAAACCCGGAACAGGCCCCGCAGGCGACCGTAATGAAGAGGACCGGAAAGAGCAAACCCGGCGCGGCCGTCATCGTCGAGGTCCACCCGAGAAAGGCGGGATAACTCATCGAGATGCTTCCTCCTCCCGCCAAAAGCCCCGCAACTCCTCCGATGAGCGAGGCGTAGAGGAGGAAGGACGAAAGAAAATCCCGCGGTTGGAGAACCAACCAGACGGGAAGGACGGAGGCGAAGAGGCAGTAAACGAGGAGAGCGATCCGCCAGAAGCCGTGCGTCCCACCGAAGAACGGATAAATCTTCTCGAGAGGAAGAACTCCCGCGACCGAAGCGACAACGGATGAGGAATTTCCCAAACCGACGGCGGCGGCCAATCCAACCAAGGCCAATCCCGTCGCGAGACCGAACGGAACTTTTGCTCGCATCAAGCCGATTCCAAAGAGGACGGCCAAAGCAAGGATCAGGAAGGACGAGAGCGCCACGCCGGCATCCTTCGTAAAAGTCTTGGCCGTAAGGTCGAGAAAGACGACGATGACGTAAACGAGCGCGAGCCAGATGAAGACGAGAAACATCCGGAAGGAACGTTCCGAGATATAGGTGCGGCAGAGTTCGGGAATCGAGCGGGCACGGTAACGGACGGAGGCGATGAGTGAGCCGAAGTCGTGAACGCCTCCGACAAAGACCGCTCCGAGCAGAATCCAAAGAAGCGCCGGCGCCCACCCGAAAGCCAGCGCCGCGACGATCGGCCCCACGATCGGACCCGCACCGGCGATCGAGGAGAAGTGGTGCCCCAGAACGACCACAGGGCGCGTGGGAACGAAATCGATGCCGTCGTACATTCTTTGCGCCGGCACCGGGTTCTTGTCGTCTATCGAAAAGACCCTTCGGAGTATCTTCCCATACAAGAAAAACGCCGCCAGAAAGAAAACGCCCGATCCAATCAATACTCCCGCCGCCATTACTTCACCTCCGCGTCGCTCTTTCCCCTGCCCGGCTTTGAAAGACTCCTTTCGAGAACATTCCGCCCCTTTCTCGAATTATATCCAAAAAATGAAGGCCTTCTTCCCTTTTTTTCCGCAGGTTGGAGAACCCATGCTCGATTCCTGCAGGCAGAATGCCTGCGCTACGGGCCGTTCCCACTGCGGGCAAGATGCCTGCGCTGCCTGGGATTGCGCTCCCTTTTCTACCGCCCCCGGTGGAGTTTCCAAGCAAGCGCGACGTTTCCCGCATCGTCGCGCTCCTCGTCCACCGGCGTCTCGAGAATGATCGGCAGATTCCGGAACGGCCGTTTCTTCAGGACACGCTGAAGCCCTTCCAGACCGATCTCGCCGAGGCCGAGGTGATGATGCCGGTCGGCGCACTTTCCCAACGGGACCTTGGAATCATTGAGATGGAGAACACGGACTCGATCCAGAACCTCGCGCTGCTTCAAAGGGGCAAGGAACCGGTCCTTCGCAGCCGTCCAATCGTAACCGGCGGCGAAAGCATGGGCCGTATCGATGCAAAGCCCGACCCGCTCGTGCCCGTCAAGCGCGTCGAGGAAATCGGCCAGTTCTTCCGGCGACGTTCCCATCGAGTTCTTGGTTCCAGCGGTATTCTCCATCAAGATCATCGTCCCCCCGCCGGCCTCCTCCAGCGCCGTTCGAATGGCGGAGACGATCCTGCGCCGTCCCTCAGCCTCGCCCGTTCCGAGATGAGAGCCGAGGTGCGTAACGAGGTACTCGATTCCGAGCAGATCACATCTTCTCAATTCCCCGATCAGGGCCTCGACCGAACGCTTGTAATTCCCAGGATCGGGCGCCGCCAGATTCGGCAGGTACGGCATATGCGCGACGGGATAGAGCCCGAGCCGCTCGTTTTCCGCGCGGAACCGTGCGGCTTCTTCCGCCGGCAAGTCCGAATATTTCCACCCGCGCGGATTCCGCGTGAAGATCTGATACGCCGTGCAGCCGCATTCCGCCGCACGCGCCGGGGCGGCCGAGACCCCCCCGGCTATCGAGACGTGACACCCGATCAACGGACCGCTCTTACCGCGGCCCCTTCCCTTCCCTTTTTCCATCACAACCTCCATTCCTCGCACCAATGGAGAACCATCCCCTCATAGTTCGAGTTCTCTCGTACGATCTCCCACCCCGTTCGATACGGCTCGCGACCGGCGCGGACGGGGTGACCGAGTTCATTAAGATGTCCTGTAACAAAACGTTTCGGTTCGAGGTGAAGAAGGAGATTCCGGAAGGCCGGAAAGGAAGGCACGAGCGGACTGATACCGCCGGTCTTGGCCAGAAGCAGATCGACGGGAGGCTCGACGTCAACTCCGCGCGTATAATCGTGATCCGACAGATGGACGGTATGAAACCCGTCGCCGCTGACGATATCGATGATCTTGAGGACAAGCCTCTCCCGTTCATCATACACGTGTATTCCCTTCCGAAAGGTTACGCGCGTTCCCTCCTTCTCAAAAGGCTCGCCGTCTCGAATCCCGACGGCACCGGAGGGAAACCGCTCCCGAATCTCGTAAGGCACGAGAACGGTTTTTCCTTGGGCCACCATAGCAGAGGCTAGATGATAATCGAAATGATCCGGATGGAGATGGGAGATGCAGAGAAGATCGAGGGCCGAGGCGAGCCGGAGATAGACGTCGTCGGGAATATCCCAATAGACGCCCCAAACCGCCCGCGTGGCCACGACATCGATTCCGATCCGAAGCCCGCGTTCGAGGACGAATCCGTGACAGTAAATATTGGCGACCGATGCGGCCGTTTCCCGCTCCACCCGATCCCCATATTTGCGGATTCTCCGGAGGAAGTGTCTGTTGAGCGTGTAACTCCAAGGAGCATTCGGCAACTGAAGTATTCCATCGAGATCTTCGAATATCTCGCGCCGCGTCCCGGGATCCGCGCCCGGAGGATTCGCCTCGAGTCTTCGATCGACATCGGCCAGAAGCGCCCGCGCCCTTTCCGATGTGTGAATCTGAAAACGGGAATTGTAACGTCCCTTCGCGTCCCGTCCGTAATCCGGATTCCGCGGATCGAGAAGCCATTGGCCGTCGGCGAGAAATTTGTAGTCATAGCAACCGGCCAACGGAACCTCGACCGTTCTCGTCCATATTCCGTCTTCGTTCTTTCGCATCACTCCTTCCGTCAATTCCCAGTGATTGAAGGTCCCCAGGACGTTGACCATTCGAGCCTCCGGCGCATCAAAATGAAAGGTGACTCTGTTTCCGTCCACACTCGGTTCCAAATCTCTTTGGATATCCTCCCGTTTTTCGATCATATATCAGTCCGCTGCTCCCCCCCCGGCTCTCGCAGCCTCTCTTCCACGGAGGCTTCGTGTCGTCGCCTTCAGAGTCTCGAGCGCCCAACGATAACCGACGCCGTCGGCCACCTTCGTGTGACTGAGCACCCGCGTGGCGAAACGCCTCCATGCCGTTCTCTCGAAGAGTCCCCCCGGATCCGAAGTCTCCCTCGTGAAAACCTCCCTCAAAATCGGAGCGTACCTCCGACGGATCTCCCTTAATTCCCACCGTTCGATCTCCTCCTCGAGTATTCTCTCCGCCACCTCCTTCTCCGCCTCCCGCCGGCGGAAATGTTCCCGAGCCAAATCCCGCAGATCGTCAATGCCGAAAAGATACACGCCTTCGAGTTCCCCCACGTCCGGCTCCACGTTTCGGGGCAAGGCGAGATCGAGAATCAGAAGCGGCCGATGACGCCGCAGTTCCGTGACGGGAGCGAGTCGTTCGGCGGTGAGAACGAACTCGGACGCCCCCGTGGCAACCGCCGCGATATCGGCTTTGCGTAAGGACGTCCAAAGATTTTCGGGAGATACGAGTTCCGCGCGAAATTCCGCCGCGATCTCCTCGGCGCGCGTTCTGTTTCGGTGATAGTTCACGGCGATCCGACTTCCTTCCTCGTGAAAGTAACGCGCCAGAATCCGTCCCATCTCACCGACACCGATCAGCAGAACATTCTTCCCGGCAAGCGAATCGTAGATACGCCGAGCCAGACGCAACGCGATCGTAGCCATGGAAACATTGCCACGCCCGATGCCCGTTTCTCGACGGATGCGCCTCCCCGCCCGCAGCGCCGCGAAACACACGGTCGAAAGAAACTTCTCGGCACGCCCTTCCTTCCTCGCCCGCATCAATGCGCGTTCCACCTGTCCGAGAATCTGGTTCTCCCCGACGACCAGCGAGGCCACGCCCGCCGCTACGCGGAAGAGATGCCGGACCGCAAAGCGCCCCGTAAAGAGCCTCCCTTTCGCCTCCGGAAGCACCACTCCGATCCTCTCTCTCAGCGCTCTTACCAACCTCGCTGGGTCGGAAGCGACCACATAGATTTCCTGGCGATTGCAGGTCTCGAGAACGAGAAGTTCCTCGACGGGAAGGGTTGCCGCGAGCTGTTCCGGCTCCGGAAACGACTTCCGAATTGTTTCGATCTCCTCCACGGAACAATACTCATGCGTGAAGGCGAGACAGAGAAAACGGTCGCATTCCGTCTCCCACCGCTCGGTTCTTCCATCGAAAAATGTTGTCCCCACGTTCCCCTTCGTCCCGCGATTCTCCTGAGGGTGACTCGAGATCGTCACGAAAAACGGCCCCGTTCTTTCCGCTTGGAATGGATCACGAACGAGCCGCCACCGGTGGGGTGGCGCGTTTCGAGACTTCCGAGGAGGCGGCGACCGAGCGAAGAGCGTCGAGCGCCCGCGAGATCTCTTCCTCCGTCGTCATCGGGCCCAAGGAGAAACGCACGGAGCCGCGAGGCCACGTTCCCGCGACGCGATGAGCGCCGGGCGCACAGTGGAGTCCCGGGCGGACCATTATCCGATCCTTCTCCCACAAACGCCGCGCCGCTTCCTTCGGATCAATTCCGGGAATATCGACCGCCACCACGGGGGATTTCCGCTCGAAATCCCTCGGGCCCGTTACGCGCAACACTCCTTCTTTCTCCAAAGCAAAACACTCCTTCAGAAAAGACTCGATCAGTCTCTTCTCGTGGCGCCGGATCGTTCCGATTCCTTGTTCTCCCAGCCACCTCAGCGCCGCCGAAAGCCCCGCCAAACCGAAAGCATTGTGGGATCCCGCCTCGAGTCGATCGGGATAATGTCGCGGATGTTCCTCCTCCTCACTGACGGAACCGGTCCCTCCCATTCGGAAAGGTTCGAGATCAGCCTCCCGTGCGATCAAAAGTGCTCCCGTTCCCAAAGGCCCCTGAAGGCCCTTGTGGCCGGGAACGGCGAGATACGTGACGCCCCACTCTTCTCCCCGTATCTCGATTCCTCCGGCGGTTTGCGCGGCATCGACGAGAAGAGGGACTCCGGCCGCACGACAAAGGCTCCCCGCAGCGGCGATATCCTGCAGCGCCCCGAGAACGTTCGAGGCGTGTTGGAGCGCGACGAGACGAACACGGTTTCCACGCAGCGCGCGCTCCAGAGCCTCGAGATCCGCAAAGCCCTCTGCGTCACAGGGAAGGCGTTCGACCCGGACTCCTTCCTCGCGCGCCATCGCGTTGAGAGGCCTCATAACCGAGTTGTGTTCGGTCGGACCGACGATGACGACGTCCCCGCTCCGAAGGCGCAGTCCGCGCAGCGCCACCGTCAGCGCGTCGGTACAATTCAGGGTAAAGATGACACGGTCGGGATCGGAGTACCCGAGGAGCGCGGCCAAACGGACCCGGCACTCGCGAAGCATCTCCCCCGTCTCGACGGCCCTCGGATAATCTCCGCGTCCGGCCGAGGCCCCCAGGCGGCGGCTCCATTCCACCACCGCCTCGATCACTCCCGGCGGCTTCGGGAAGGAGGTGGCCGCGTGATCGAGGTATATCTCATTCGGCGAGGATTGCGGGTCATTCAACATGGAAAAAGAATACCCAAACGGCGCCGGTTTGTTAATCGCGTATTGTAACCGTTCGCGCTCTTCGAGCAGGGAAAAGGGATCGCGGTTCAAGAAATGGAGATCAGCGATGGCGCGGTGGAGTCGGCGGGGGGCGCGATGATGTCGTTAAGGTTGCCGGCGTTAAGGGAGAACACGTTTCTTCTTGCAACGTTAGAAAGTCGAGGAGAAGAGGCGTCTCTCGGGCGGGAGAGAAGAGAAACGAGTCCTCGGTCGCGGTGATCTTCGTTTACCGCCAATTCCTCTTTCTTCTCTCCGTGTATCCGTGCCTCTGTAGCAAATCCCTTTTTTCGTGTCATTCCGCGTGTTCCGTGGTTCCTTTCCCTTCCGTGTTGTTCCGAGTATTCCGTGGTTTCTTCTCTTCTGTGCTATTCCGTGTCTTCCGTGGTTTTCATCTTTCCGTGCCTTCCGTGGTTTCCTCTCCTCCCCTCACCTTTTTCTTCTCTCCGTGTCTCCGTTCCTCTGTGGCAAAACCCTTTTCGGATGGACTTGCGCGATCCCGGTTCGGAATCAGATGTTCACCAGTGTCGCCTCCGCCGACGCCGCCGATCGTTCGACCCCCGCTTCCTGTTCCTGGACGAAGACGTGATAGATTCCCCACTTCGGAAGCCGCCGAATCGTTTCGCCGGTCAGTGCAACGTCCGCATTGAGCAGCAACTGGTTGTATCCGAAGACCGGAAGCGCCGTTTTCATCCCTGGGCGCAGCCGCGAAACGTTGTAAAGACGCATCGTCGAGACCTCCGTGTCCCTTGAATTCGAGATTTCTCTTTGCCGAAAATCCTTTCCGGAACTGCTTTTAATATCGACAAAAAGTGGGACAAACTTGAACAAAAGTCAAAAGGCAAAAGCCAAAAGGCAAAAGGAAAAAGGCAAAAGGAAATAGGGAAAAGGGAAAACGAGAGCCCGACGCCACGCCAAAGCGGACGCAGTGACTCACAGCGGGAGCGAAAAAGTTAAAAACCGGACTTCTGCAAGTCGCATACGAGGAAACCACAGAGAACACGGAGGACACGGAGAAGTCACGGAGAAAGAAAGGAAGAAGAGACCGGCGAACGTCCTTTTCTGAAAGCGTAAAACCTGAAAAAAAACGCTTACCCCGCGCGGAGAAAAGGAAATGAAAAACCCGAATGCGTTGAATCCGCGGGTTTTCTCGGGTCTCTTCCTTTTTTCATTTCATCCTCTGTGATCTCTGTGTCTCTGTGTTGTATCCCTTTT
>RFFU01000065.1 GCA_003697085.1 Candidatus Hydrogenedentota bacterium | reverse complement strand
CCGGTTTGGCACCTCGATGTCGGCTCATCGCATCCTGGGGCTGGAGAAGGTCCCAAGGGTTGGGCTGTTCGCCCATTAAAGCGGTACGCGAGCTGGGTTCAGAACGTCGTGAGACAGTTCGGTCCTTATCCGCCGCTGGCGCAGGATACTTGAGGGGACTCGTTCCTAGTACGAGAGGACCGGAACGAACAGACCTCTGGTGCACCGGTTGTCACGCCCGTGGCATACGCCGGGTAGCTACGTCTGGACAGGATAACCGCTGAAAGCATCTAAGCGGGAAGCCTCCCCCAAGATGAGGTATCCCTGAAGGGCCCTGGGAGATGACCAGGTTGATAGGCGCTAGGTGTAAGCGTGGTGACACGTTGAGCCGAGGCGTACTAATAGCCCGTTCGACTTGACCGCACCACATTGGGTGCTCCGTGTCCGCAAGACCCGAAAGGCGGACGGACCGGATGCCGCAACCACAGTGATTTCGCAACACCTTGTCGGAACCGTTGTTTTACATTTGAATATTTGTCCGGTGGCCATGGCGGCGGGGCCACACCCGTTCCCATTTCGAACACGGTCGTTAAGCCCGCCAGCGGCGATGGTACTTGGCTGGAGACGGCCCGGGAGAGTAGCACGCCGCCGGACTTGGATTCATTCGAAGGCCCGCGTTCGTTCCGAACGCGGGCCTTCCTTTTTTCCGGAGTTCCGGCTTTCCTCTCCGCTGGGAACCGGGAATAATACCGCCGAGTGTGATGGAACGAGAGGCCGCAGGAATAAACGAAGGAAAACGAGGAAGGCTCTGGACGGGGCCGGGGATGCGCGCGGCTTATGCCACCGATGCCTCGCTCTTTCAAACCCTTCCTCGCGGCGTCTTCTTTCCCGAAGACGAGGCGGATCTCCGCGGTTTTCTGGAGAACGTCCGTCCTTCCGGGGAGACGCTTCTGGCCCGCGGCGCCGGAACGGCGCTGGCCGGACAGGCCATTACCTCCGGCTTCATCGTCGATATGACGGCATGGAAGCAATTTCGAATCGAAGACGATTCCGCCGTGTGCGGTCCGGGGGTGGTGATCGACGCGATCGATGCGGCGGCGGGCCCGCGCGGACTGCGTTTCGGCCCCGCTCCGGCTTCCTCCAATCGAGCCACGATCGGAGGGTTGATCGCGAACAACGGCACCGGCGCCCGTTCCATTCGCTATGGAATGTGTGTCGATTCCGTCCTCGGACTCAAGGTCCTGCTTGCGGACGGCTCGATCCGCTGGTTCCGCGACGGTGACCTCGATGAGAAAGATGAACGGGAACGCCGAATATTGGAGTTGGCGGTGAAGGTGAAGGACGATCCACACTGGCCGCGGACTTGGCGGAACGTCTCCGGCTACAATCTCCGCGGCGTAATCGAGCGGCGTTCTCTTCTGCCGCTTTTCTGTGGAAGCGAGGGGCGGTTGGGAATCATTCTGGAAGCCGAGGTTCGATTGTATCCGCTTCCGAAAAAAACGCGACTGGAGATATACCTCTTCGACGACTTGGTTCGAGCGATGGAGATCGTACCGGAGTTATTGAAGACGGATCCGAGCGCCATCGAACTTCTCGATCGAGTTCTTCTCGATCTGGCCCGCCGAAGTCCGCACTATCATACGGGAATCATCGAGGGGGAACCGGAGGCGGTGTTGATCGTGGAATATGAGGAGAGCGAAGAAGAGAAGGGGGATCGGAGGGGCGAAATCGGACCCGTCCCGACCAAAATATTGGAAAATCCAATGCACCAGAAGGAACTCTGGGACCTGAGGAAAGAGGGCTTGGGAATTTTGATGTCGCGGCGCGGCGGGCGCCGGCCGATTCCTTTCATTGAGGATTGCGCGGTTCCGGTCGAGCGGTTGGCGGAGTATGTCCGGCGGTTGAAAGATCTTTTGAGACAACACAGGACGGAGGCGGCATTCTACGCTCATGCGTCGGCCGGTTGCCTCCATATTCGACCGCTTCTCGATCTCCGCGATTCCGCGGATCGGGATCGAATGGCGGTGATTCAAGAAGCGACGGCCGATCTCGTCGCGGAACTGGGCGGGACGATGGCGGCGGAGCACGGAGACGGAGCGGTACGGGGACATCTGATAGAAAAGATTCACGGTTCAAGAATCGCAGAGGCTTTTCGCGGGGTGAAGAAATTACTCGATCCCGACGATCTCTTCGGAACAAGAGAGAAACCCGTGTTACGTGCCGAAGTCCGGTATGCGCGGGAGAAACCGTTTTTAAAATGGCCGGAGGACTTCACGCGGGAACTGGATCGATGCAACGGTGAGGCGGCTTGTCGAAAGAGCACGGGGGTGATGTGTCCTTCGTTTCAAGTATCAGGTGATGAACGCCTCTCGACACGCGGCCGCGCCAACCTCAGGCGGTTTTGGAGCGCCATGAGGGCGGGGGGAGAAGGAGCCCGACTTTTCGAGAGGGAAGGTCGGGAGGAACGTGAAAGAGATCAATTGTTGGAGGAACTGGAGCGGGAGGTAACGTGGTCCTTGAAGCGATGTCTCGCCTGTCGAGGATGTGCTTCCGAGTGCCCTTCCCGGGTTGACATGGCGCTTTTCAAGGCGGAATGGTTTGGCCGAAAGACGCCCTCGCCGGCGGATTATTTTTTCGGAAATTACCGGCTTTGGGCTCATTTGGGACGTCTCATTCCCCTCCGCCCTCCTCGCGGCCTTCTTGAACTTGTGGGAGTGCATCCGTTCGTCCCCCTTCCTTTTCCGGTGAAGAAGGGGCTTATGGTGGAGAGGAAAGGGGAAGGATCTTCGACCGGCGAAGGATCGGCGATTCGAGTTTTTCTCGACACCCACATCGAATTTTTCGAGCCGGAGATCGGCGAGGCGTTGGTTCGCTTGTTGAAGCGGCGGGGGTTGGGGGTCTCTTTTGTGGACGCCGGATGTTGCGGGCGTCCGGCGTTTTCAAGGGGGATGTTGGAAAAGGCGAGAAGAGAAGCGCGGAAGGTTCTTGGAAATCTCGGTAACACGCCGACGGTGATCGTGGAGCCCTCGTGCCTTTCGATATTCCGTCTTGACGCCCGGAGTCTCGGCATCACGATTGCTGGCGAGGAAACGCGCCTTTTGTCGCCGGCGGAATTTCTGGCGGATCTCGAAAAAACATTTGACACTTCCCGGCGTGATCGAATCTTTTTCCATCCCCACTGCCATTCACGAGCGATGGATCAGGAACGTCTGTGGGCGCGGGTTCTGGAACGTTTCGGAGAGGTGACGGTCTCGGATGCGGGGTGTTGCGGAATGGCGGGCGGTTTCGGGTATGACAGAGAAACGGTTGCGCTGGCGACGGCGGTGGCGGAGGATCGGTTTCTCCCCGAATTGCGCCGTGCGGGAAAGGAAGGGAAGATCCTGCTTGTCGAGGGACGATCGTGTCGCGAGATGGCGCATCGGGCGGGAATCAAGACGCGGCATCCGCTGGAGTACATTGCGGGGAGACTGGACGGAGCGGAAGGAAGAATGAGATGAGAAGGGAGATGCGGGCTGAGATACTCTTGTTGGGAAGCCCCGGGGATTGGAAACCGCGGCACATCGAGATTTTGCAGGAAGAAGGTTTTTCCCTGGAGTTCTGGAGGCCGGGGAAAGGGCGCCGGCGGCGCGACATTCTCCTTCTTCTTTCCCGCGCCACCCTGCGCGATTTGTTGGACTCCGGCGAACCTTTGGCAGAGGCATTCGAGGGGGCGGTGGTGATGGCGGAGGGCGAGTTCTCCTCGTGGATCGTCGAGGTGAAGAGAACCGTGGAGGAACTCTTACTTGCGGCGACGGATTCCATGATTGCACACAACTTGATTATCCTTTCAGCCTTGGGAGCCCAGGTGGTAATGGCGGCGACCTATCAACACCTGGCGGAGATACTGGGGGGACATTTCTCGCGGGAATTCACCTTTCGAAGGCTCTTTCTGGCGCGGCGGGAGGGGCGGGGGTGGAAGCGGGTCGCAACCTTTCCCGCCGACGATTTTTTGCCGCTGCCGATCCGGGAACTGGAGGAGTTTCAACGGGATGGCGGAATCAGCGCGGAATTCGAGATTAGAAATTCGACGGAAACCGGAGAAGAAACGTATTGGGAGAGATTTGTTTCATTGCGCGGGACAGACCGGGAAGCGGCGGTCCTGGGGCTCTCGACGCCGCGCCCTCTTTCGGCACGCTCGCGTCAACTCGTCTTTGACACGATCCCCTACGTCACGGCCACTTGGGAGCGGTTGGCTCTGAACGAAATGGTTCTGGCGGCTCACAAAAAGCTGAGAGGAATGATGGGAGACACGGAAGACGATTCAGCATCGGAAAGAAGAGACTCACACCAAAATTCATAAAGAAGAGCCCACAAAAAAAAAACGGAAACCGAAAAAAGCGTAACCAAAAATGAAGAGACGTACCGCCGGCGGTCGTGTTTCAGAACCAGTTACAAAGTCTCGTTCCGCGGAAGGGAAATGTGAATACCACACTCCTTCTTATCATCGACGGCATTAAACCATCGCCATCGCCCCGCGCGCGGATGTTCTCCCTCGCGGATCGGTGTGCTGCAAATGATACATCCGATTGAGTGGTACCCTCGGTCGAAGAGGGGATTGTACGGAACCTCGAAACGGCGAATGTATTCGCGCAGTCGTTCTTCGTTCCACTTCGCCAAGGGGGACGCCTTGAGCAGAGTTCGCCCCCGGAAGGAGATCGTTTGGACCGGCGGAATCTTTTCTCTGTGTTGGGATTGATCCTGCCGCAGCCCCGTGATCCAGGCATCGAGCGTTTCGAGCACCTTGTTGTGGGGTTCCACCTTTCGGATGTGACAGCAGTATTCCTGCTTCTCCTTGGAATCAAAGAAGAGATACTCTCCGTGCTGACGGATCATTTTTTCCAGACGAAGCGGATCCGGATAATAACGTTCGATCGAAATCCCGTAACGTTCTTCCAAGGTGTCTATCAAGGAATAGGTTTCCTGGTGGAAACGAAGGGTATCGATGGTGAAGACACGGAAGGGGTTTCCGGATTTATGAGCCATATCGATGAGGACGGAACCAGAGAGCTGGAGACTTGTACCAATCGCCGCGCGTTTTCCGAAAAGGCGGAGCACTTCAGCGACCAGTTCTTCGGCGGGAAGCTCGGCGAGTCGACCGAGGTCCTTTTGAGAAAAGGAGCGTTGTCCTATAACGACCTCAGCCAAGGCGATGTTTCTCCAGAAGGAAGGTCCAGATGGAATCGAGACATTCTTTGAGCGGAGTCTGGTCGGTACGGAGATGGATTTCGGGGGCAAGAGGAGGTTCGTAGGGCGAGTCGATTCCCGTGAAATCTGGTATCTTTCCGGCGCGAGCCTCCTTGTAGAGGCCCTTCGGGTCACGCTGTTCACAGATTTCGAGCGGGCAATCGATGAAGATCTCGAAAAAATCTCCCTCGTCGTGGAGGGATCGGGCTCTGTTTCGATCCTCCCGAAAAGGCGAGATGAACGAAACGATACTAAAGACGTTCGCTTCGACGAAGAGACGCGCGACTTCTCCGATCCGGCGAATGTTTTCCTCGCGATCGTCCTTGGAGAAACCGAGATCACGATTGAGGCCGTGCCGGATATTGTCTCCGTCGAGGACGAAGGCGTGCACCTTGTGCTCGAGAAGCAGATATTCCAGCGCATAGGCGATCGTGGATTTTCCCGAACCGGAGAGACCGGTCAACCATAGAGTGCAGGCATTCCACCCCATCCTTTGAACACGTTCTTTTTTGTCCACGCGTCCTTTATGCCAGACGATGCGGCGGTCCTCCATCGCTCCGTGCAATGCCTCCTCGCTGATTTCCTTCCCCGGGCGTCGAGCGCCGGGATAGCCAAAAAGGAACCGGCGCGGACGAAGCACTACGGGTTTGAAAGAAAGGCTTCCATATTATTGGCTCGTGCGCAAGCCGGGTTTTCCTCCGAGGAAGGTGGTAAGAATCGCTTTGGCCGTATGGAGGCGGTTTTCCGCTTCTCGAAAGACGACCGATCGTGGCCCGTCATGCACCTCATCCGTAACCTCGGCGTTCCGTTCCGCGGGAAGACAATGCATATAGATGCAATCCTTGGACCCGAGATTCATTCGCCGCTGATCGCAGATCCAATCCTTGTATTTTCCATTGAGTTTGATCATGTCCTCCTCGAGGGCCTTCATCCTTTCGGGCGAGGCTCCCTGTCGTTCGAGCATCATATCGTACGGGCCCCAACTCTTCGCGTAGATGATATCGGCGTTTTCGCATCCGGCATCCATATCATGGACGATCTCGAATTTTCCGCCGCTTTCCTCCGCGTTCTTCCTGGCCGCCTCGATGCAGCGCGGAAGAAGGTTGTACTCAGGAGGCATCGCCAGCGTGACATCCATTCCGAAACGCGTGAAGAGTGTGATGACGCCTTGCGGAACAGAGAGGGGCTTGGCGTATTTTTTCGTGTACGCCCAGCTCATGCAGATTTTCCTCCCTCGGAGATCGCGGCCGAATTGTTCATAAGCGGTCATCAGATCGGCCAAAGTCTGGGTGGGATGGTCCACGTCGCATTGAAGGTTGATGACGGGGCAAGACGCGTGTTTTGCGACCGCGCGCATCCAGGCATTTCCTTCGTTGAGAATCAGGTCGTGGCGGATGGCGATTCCGTGTCCCATCGAGGAAAGGATGACGCCGGTGTCTTCCGGAGTTTCTCCGTGAGCGATTTGAAGGGTGGAATCGGTCAGGAAGTGAGCGTGGCCTCCAAGCTGCGTCATTGCTGTTTCGAAGGCGTTCCGCGTACGGGTCGAATTATCGAGGAAGATCATATAAAGCGTTTTGGCTCGAAGGAGATGGTCTTGGTATTCTCCCATCGCATTGCGACGCTTGAGATCGAAGGCGACTTCGATCAAGGTGTCCAATTCCTGGCGCGTGAGGTCGATTGTTTCGATGTAATCCTTTGTTCGAAATTGAGTTTCCACCGGATTTCCTCCTTCCGATTATGCGCGGTATCGACGGTCGGCTTTGTCCAGCCCGCCGGCCTGGGAGTAGACGGTCGGGAACGCGGCATAGAACTGCATCGCCTTGACCAGATGGTCGACGGGCATATGTTCCTTGACGCTGTGAGCATTATCCTCGTTTCCCGCACCGAAACCGATCGCCGGGACACCACAGATTCCGGTTATCGTCGTGGCGTTGGTCGAGAATATCCATTTGTCAACAATGGGTTTTCGTCCGAAAACGCCGCGATAGGTTTCTTTCGAAATACGGACGAGCGAGTGATCTGCGTCGAGGCACCAACCGGGATAATACTGTTCCATCGGATAGACGGTGTTTCGCCAGGAGGGTTCTCGATAGATGGGGACCCAGACCTTGGCTTTCGATATTCCGGCTCGCTTCAGAGCCTCACGAACCTCTCGGAGAGCCGAATTTTTGGTTTCCCCCGGCGCGAGCCGTCGATCGAGGTGAACCGTGACGGCACCGGGAACCGCGCATTGGCTCGGGCCATCTTCGCGAATCTGGGTTGCGCAAACGGTGCCCTTCCCGAGGAAAGGGTGAGGCCGCAGGCGCTTATTGAGACGTTCGATTTCGAGCAGGAACGGAGCGGCCTTCGTGATCGGGTTGTCGCCCCGTTCCGGCGCCGAACCGTGGCAGGAGCGTCCCGGGATTCGGACCTTGATCTCCATTCGTCCGCGATGCCCGCGGTAGATCTTGAGATTCGTAGGTTCGGTTACAATGACGATTTCCGGAGAGATGACCTTTTCCTTTAAAATGTAGAGCCAGGCGATGCCATCCGAATCCTCCTCACAGATTGATCCGACCATCCAGATCGTACAGTCGGCGGCAAGTTTGAGATCCTTGATCAGTTTGCCGGCGTAAACCATTGCGGCCATTCCCCCGCGCTGATCACTCGATCCCCGAGCCCAAATGACGCCGTTTTCGTACTTGCCGCGAAACGGATCCCATTTCCACTCGGCCGGATCCCCGACGCCGACGGTATCGATATGAGAATCACACGCGATGACCCGCGGGCCCTTTCCGATCCGCCCGAGAATGTTCCCATATTTGTCCACGCGGATCTCGTCGAAGCCGACCTTCGTCATCTCCTTTTTGATTCGAGCCACGACAGGACCTTCCTGATTGGAGGTGGCCGGAATGCGGCAAAGGTCCCGCAGGAATTCGGCGCAGGGTTTCCGCAAACGCTCCGCGGCTCGCTTCAGCCGCTCTCGATCCAGACTCTTTTTCATCTCAAGAGCCCTCCTTTCCTGAAAAATTTTCTTATGAAACCACATTCTCCCCGGCCAGGATGCGGTGTCGGCCCGCGGCGAGATTCCGTAAGAGAATGAAGATGCTTCCGCCGGAGGGCGACCAGGCAGGGTGGGGAAAGAGATGAGGGCCTGTCGGTCTCACACCGGCTGCGTACTATAATACTTCCCGGAGTGCCTGCGCAAACGAAAAAAATCAACCACGGAAGGCACGGAAAAAGAGAAAGGCAAAAAAGTCAAAAGGCAAAAGGGAAAAGGAAAAAGGGGAGGAGGGGAACCTGGGAGCGTGGGCATCCTGCCCGCAGGGACAACCGGCCGGTCGCTCTGTCCGATTGTCATTCCGAGGTGGGCGCAGCCCGACGAGGAATCCCCCAGGGGTGCCGATCGGCCCAGGGGGCGGGATACCCCGTGGAGGGGATTCCTCAATCGCCTTGCGGCGATTTTCGGAATGACACGGAGGGAGTCGCCTCCAGAGGCCGCCCGAATAGAACATATAAGGGCGAGGATGCGGAAGGAGAGGGAAACTACGGGGAAACAGAGAGGAAAGGTAAACTGACTTTTCGGGAGAAGACGGGTTTCGTCAGGTGAGGTGGCGGCGTTGCCCAAAAACGAGTGGAAGGGGGACGAAAGGAGCGTATATTTCTCAAGCGAGTCCGCGCGGCGAGATCTTGGTGGAAAGTCTGAAAAAAGGTGAAGAATGTTGGAACGGCTCTTTTGCGAGAAGATGAAAAGATGGGGCCTTGATGGAAAGCGGGTCGGAGTGGCTGTCTCCGGCGGAAAGGATTCGATGGTTCTCCTTGAATTGGCCGACATCTGGGGCACCGAAGTCTCGACCGATTTGGTGGTTCTTCATTTCGATCACGGTACGAGAGCGGAGAGTTCCCAAGACGCCGATTTCGTTCGGAACGAAGCGGCGCGTCGCGGGAGACGATTTCTTCTCGGAAAACGCGCTGAGCCCTTGCCGAGAAGAAACATCGAGGAGAGGCTTCGCAAGGAGCGGTACGGTTGGTTCGAGAAGACAGCGGAGGAAGAACGATTGGCCGGAATTCTTCTCGCGCACACAGCCGATGATCAGGCGGAAACGATTTTGTGGAATCTTTTCCGCGGTGCGGGTCGGCGGGGGGCCGGAGGGATGCGCTCACATCTCGTCCGAGGAAGGGCGAACTTCTACAGGCCGCTTTTGGAAGCGAGACGGGCGGAGATCGTGAGATTCGCGAACGAAAGAGGAATTCCTTGGCGGGAAGATTCCACGAACAAAGATACGGCATTTCTTCGGAACCGAATTCGACGAGAGATTATGCCGTTTTTGGAAGAACGTCTTGGGCGGGATATTACGGGGCCCTTGTGCCGGTTTGGAAAGGCTGCGGCCGAGGAGGACGCTTTTCTCGACGATTTGGTCGCGGTAATCCCCCTTTACCGGAAGGGGAAGGAGATCTGGTGTGAGAGGAAAAAGATCGACGATTTGGCTCCCGTGCTTCGAACACGGCTGTTTCGACGAATTCTGAGAGAACTCGGTATCGGCGCGGGGGCGGAAGAGACCAACTCCCTTTGGAAGGCCTACGAAGACCGATGTGAGCGCATTTTGGAAGGGGGAGGGCGCGTCTTGGGGAATGGGAGTTTTTTGATATTGGGGGATCTTGCGGCGAAGCGAAAATTTTCGGAACAGGTCCGAATTGATCCGGGAAAAGAGATACGTCTTCCCGCGCTGGATGTGAAAGTGTTGCTCGATAGAGACCCTTATGATGAAACGAGCAAGCGATCCCGCGTTTCCTCCGACGAATTTTCGAGCGTTTCGAGGATTCATCTGAATCGAGCCTGCCTTTCCTTCCCGCTCTTCCTTCGAACACGCCGGCCGGGAGATCGCATCAGACCGTTGGGAGCTCCCGGCACAACGAAACTCAAGAAGATTATGATCGAGAAGGGGATTCCGCGTTTCCTTCGGCAAAATTGGCCGGTAATATGCGATCAGAAGGGAATTCTTTGGATTCCGGGTTTATGTCAGGCTGAGCGGACACGGGTGTTGCCGGAAACGAAAGAGACGGCGACGCTGGAAATTGCGTGGGGAGAGAAAAGTGTCTGGAGACCGTGGTTGTTCCGGCGGAAGGAGGAAGAATGACGCATTGGGCACAGCGGGTTGTCGGAAGAGTGTTGCTGACAAGCGAACAGATTGAGGAAGCCGTGGAGCGTTTGGGGAGCCGCATTACGGCGGACTACAAGGATAAGGAACTTTTGGTCGTCGGAGTGCTGCGAGGTGCGTCGGTGTTTCTGGCGGATCTCATCCGGCGGATCGAACTTCCGATTGTTCTGGACTTCATTTCCGTCTCCTCTTACGGGAATGAGACGAAGTCCTCGGGAATCGTGCGGATTATCAAGGATCTCTCGGTTCCTGTGAAAGGAAAACACGTATTGATGGTGGAGGACGTCGTCGATACCGGATTGACGTGGGCCTATCTCAAACAGGTTCTGAAAGCCGGGAATCCGGAATCGGTCAAGATTTGCAGTCTTCTCGACAAACCGGAGGCGCGAAAGACGGAGATCACGGTGGATTATGTCGGTTTCACGATCGGGAGGGAGTTCGTTGTCGGATACGGTTTGGATTGGAAGGAACGCTATCGCAATCTTCCTTTCGTGATGATTCCTTCGAAGGAAGCGGTGGAGAAAGGCGCCTTGGGGAATGGGAGGACGGAAGAATGACGGACCCCGGGAGGGAAGAAGAGAAAATGATCTGTGCCTTGATGATCGGGAGGGAGGGAAGCGTTGGATTTCCCGGAAAGAATTTTTATCCCGTTTTAGGACGTCCGCTTTGCGCCTATCCGCTGATGGCGGCCCGCCGTGCGGAGACGGTCGAAAGAATCTACGTCTCCACCGATTCAGAGCGGATAAAGGAGATTGCAAGGAAGTATGGCGCCGCGATCATAGAACGCCCTCCGGAATTGGCGACGAAGGAGGCCCTGGGGGAGGATGCTTTTCGGCATGGGTTCGAGGAAATCCGCCGTCAATTGAAGAATGAAGGAAAGGATCTGGAAATGCTGGTGCTTCTCTTCGCCAACGCTCCCACGATCACGGGTGAATTGATTGATGAGGGAGTGAAAATTCTCCGGCGGAGGCCAAACCTCGATTCGGCTGTAACGACGTCGATCTACAACATGTGGAGCCCGATTCGGGCGCGGAGGTTGGGAGACGACGGCTGTCTTCATCCTTTCGTGCCGTTCGAGGTTTTGGGGGAGGGGATTGAAATCAGTTGTGACCGCGACTCGCAAGGGGACGTGTATTTTGCGGACATGGGGGCCTCAGTCGTGCGCCCCCGATGTCTGGAAAAGATGGAGGAAGGGTTGCTTCCGCAAAAGTGGATGGGGCGGCGGATCGCTCCCATTCCTTCGTGGGGTGGGTGCGACGTCGATTACGAGTGGCAGATTCCGATGGTGGAATACTGGCTTCGCAAACACGGTTTCGAGGAGAAGACGGAAGAGTCCGGCCGAAAATCCTGATCGGCCGCGGCCGCCGTGCGTGCCGCCAAGCGAGGGCGCGAAACTGGGGGCTGTATCTCTGTTTATCTAGGGAAGCGGCCGATGGTCTTCCGCGGACCGAGGGCGAAGACAAAAGGTTCGGTTCCCGCGGTCTTTATCGAAAGAGTTCTCCTTCGGTTCCCCTGGAAAAGGCGAAGGCGGTATCGCCCGTCCCGGCGAATAAAAACGATGTCTGTATCCCGATCGGGAATTGTCTTGATCGTTTCCGGAAGGAGAATGTAGGAGAAGGTGTCATCCCGGCAGGCTGCGAAGAGAGAGTTGTCGAGTGGGAAGAAATCGCCGGTAGGAATCGTATCTCGTTCGGACGGGAAATCCACGAAGTGGATCTTCATAAAGGGATATCGGTATCGCAGGCCCCGGATCCCGCGGTTTCTCTTCGGATTTCTCGAGACGGTGTAGGCGTGTTCGATCCCCGAGATGCGGAACGGTCGCAGTGCGTGGCTCCAATCCTTTTGGGAAAGATTCTCATTCCAAAGGGTGATGGATTTCGGTTGGAGGCAAAGCAAGCCCGTTCCATCGGCCGAGGCGAGAAGGAAGGTTCGGTGAGATACGGGTGAAAAATACAGACTCGCAATAGCGGCAAGGAGCCCCGAGGCGGCGACGAAAGGACGGAGGCGCCGCGTAGCCAGGGGTGTGAGCCCGACCAGGATGGCTCCGAAAAGGAACACCCGCGGGGGAAGAAACGGCTCTACGCGCAGAACCGGAACAGAGGAGCCGAGAGAGGCCAAACGATAAAGGGCATTGTACGGGAGGAGAGGAAGAATATTTCCGGAGCCGGGGAGAAAGAGGGTGGGGAGCGAGACGAGGAAGAGTGTGAATAGGGGGAGAAGGAGCGGGGTGATAAGAAGGGAGACGGGAGCCCAGATTCCGAAGTGGTAAAGCGCCAGGGGGGCGGTGAGAATTTGGGCGCCGAGGGTGGCGGTAAAGAGGGTCCAGAACCAGCGCGGGTTTTTAGGGAAAAGGTTATTGAGTCGTGGTGTCCAGAGCAGGATTCCGAGTACCGCGAGATAAGAGAACTGAAAACCGAGGTGGGAGAGAAGGAAAGGATTCCAAAGGAGGGAGAGAAAGGCGGCGGCGAAGAGGAGGTTGAGCGGTTGGGAGCGGGTTCCCAGGATACGGGCCGTGAGGAACAGGCCGGCGATGAGCGCGGCGCGCACGGCGGAGGGCGGAGCGCCGATCGAGAGGACGTAAACGAAGAGAAAGCCGATCGTGACACTGTCGGCCATCTCGGGATCTCGCAAGAGGAATCGAAAGAGAGCCCAAGCCAATCCGCCGATCAGGCCTATATGAAGGCCGGAGATAGCCAGGATATGGTTGAGGCCTGTTCGACGAAAAAGAGATTTCTGGGTGAAGGTCAGCCCCGAACGGTCATTGAGAAGTACGGCTCGCGCGAAGGCGGCGGGCTCGCGGGATAAGTGAGAGTCGAGAAAGAGAGCGGCGGGGGATTTGAGGGGTGAATCGACCTCCTTTCGGAAGGAACCGGATTCATAGAATACGTGCTGGGAGATGCAGGCCGGATAGAAGAAAAGTACGAGGAAGATCACTGCGTGGGAAAGAAACACTTTGCTCGAGACACTGCGTTTTCGGAAGCGAAGGGCGAAAAAGAGAAGGACAAGCCCGAAAGCCGCTCCGGCAGCACCCGTCGCGGGGGAGAAAGGGGAGAGGAGGATTCCCGCGATGAGGGAGGCGAGTGGGAAAGCGAAAGGAAGCCGCCGCGATGGGGCTGTTCTTTCCGGCGGCGGAAGCCGATCTGACGACGGCGCGCGAGAGGGCATTACAGCTCTCAAGTTTCCATCGGATCAGCGAACGTTTTTTCGCGTGGGAGATTCAGGCAAAGAGGCTCCGAAGAGGAAATAACCGAGCAGAACGAGGGTAAAGGAGGAGGAAACGATATCGACGAGGGAAGCGATGAGGAAAGCCAAGGCAGCGGCCCGAAGGCTCCTGTCGTCCGCGGCGCGTGTGAGGTGGCGAAGCGGAAGGAGCCAAAGGATGAGCCCGAAAATTCCATGTTCAAAGAAGATCAAGACGGGCCAGTTGTGAGGGTGGAGGGTGAGATCAGCCGGCGGAGAATAGATTCGGTTCGGGTAAAGAAGAGCGAACGAACCACCGCCATGCCCGAAAAGCGGCGCTTCGAATCCCGCGATCACTGTCGTCTTCCAGGTAAAGAAACGCAGGGTAACGGGATTGCCGCTCGAAATAAGGTGGTGAAGTTCCGGACGAGTGGCGAGGGGGTAGAGAGAAAGAAGAGCAAAGAAAAGGATTGTTGAAAAGAGAGCGCGTGGTGTTCCGAAGAGATAGAGAATGGCGACACCGGCGGCTACGATTCCAACGAAAGATTTGGTTAGGGCGAGAGCCAGGAGGAGGAGCATAACGAGGAGCGTTCCCGAGCGTTTTTTTGTGAGGTGAGACGAAACGGCGACGGGAAGTGCCGTGGCGAGGGCGGCGGAGAAGAGACCAGGCGTGATGAACGAGGCGAAGACTCGGCCGGAAGCGATTCTCCCATGGGCCTCGCCGGCCAAATGGGGAAGAAGTCGAGGGAAGAGATACCAGCGTTGATAAAAGGCTTGGAGAGAGAGAAGCGTTATCCCCGCCAGGAGTCCTTTTCGAACGGCGTCGCGGTCCTTGCAGAAGCGGCCCGAGAGAAAACCGATTGCGGCCAGCAAGAAGAGTATCGCACCCGAAATATCCGAACCGTGAATGAGAGAAAGTAGAGAGAGAAGGATCAAGGCTGTCACATCGGGCAAGGTTTTTCGAAAGGAACGCGAAAAACAGAGGGAGTTGGTGGGGGAGTCCTTTGTTTGTGGTAACAGAGAGCGCAGGAGAAGGAGGACGAAGATCGCCGCCGCGGCGACAGCGGGGTGAAAGTCCGTCAGGATCTTCCTTTCATTGACGCGTCCGAAGAAGCCACCGGATGCGGCCAAGGCTACGGTTGCGACGAGGAGAACGCGGAAAGTGTCAATTCTTGTGACGGAGTCTTTTGACACGGATACGGTTCCGATTGTGTTCGATCAAGGTTCGGGAGAAAAGATGCGTCCCGTCTCCTCGCGCCACGAAATAGAGTTCCGGATTCTTTGTCTTCAAAGGAAGTAAACAAGCGGCGATGCTGGCGCGCGCCCGGGAGAACAGATCGGCCCCGGCGGAAGGCCCGCGGTACGGTAGGTGTTGTAGGGAGAAGGGGAGTCGAGATCTTTGTAGAGGATGGGACGGGTATCCCAGCGGTTGAGGGCGTACCGCACGGTTGGATCCGCCTCGAGCCGCATTCCGCGCCGCAAACGATTTCGGAAGACGGCCGCGATGCGCGGGCGTTCCTCGTCCCGAGCGGACTCTGCTTCGACGATCGAGGCGAGGGTCAAGAGGGAATGAGTGTCGCCTCGAGGAGCGGGAAGATCGCGAAGAACCCTTTGGAGACGATGAAACATTCGCCGAATCACGACATCGGCCGAAGTTCCAGGATAAAAGCGATAGGTGTCGGGGAAGAGATATCCCTCGAGGGACGGAACGCGGAAACCCGTGATCTGATAGGCATAGGTCGGGTCAAGGACTTTATCGAGGAAGTCCCCCGCCGAAACGAGAACACCCTTTTTCTCCAGAAGAGCCGCGATTTCCTCGAGTCGGAAGCCTTCTGGAATGGTCACGGTGATCTCCGGACGGTCCGCCGGCGGACCGTCGGCGAGAATTCGGGAAGCCGTCCACGGATAGACTCCGGAAAGAAAGAGATAAGTTCCGGACTTGATTGGTCTTTGATGGAAGGTGTGGAGGACAGTGAAGAGAAAAGCGCTTCGAACGACGCCGGCCTCTTGAAGAATCCGCGCGGCCGTGGCGGCGGAAGCATCTTTCGGGATCGTAACGGAGGTCCGTCCGACGCTCGGAGGCAGCGCAAGAAAAGCAACGAGCGTTCCGGTGATCGCAAGAAGCAAGGCAAAGAGAAGAGAGAAGCGCTTCATCCGTGATGGGAAGGCGCGGGGGAGGAAGAATGTTTTCGGGAACGGAGGTAATCCGTAAGGATCACGGCTGCCGCTCCGGCGTCCCGGTTTGTCGAACGGGAATAAGGGGAAAGGGCGTCGGCCGCCCGGCTCGTCATTCGTTCGTCGAACGCGATGACGGGAATTTCGGGGAAACACCGTTCGAGAAGTCGAAGAAATTTCTCGGTTCGTTTCCGCTGCGGTCCGGAGGAACCATCGAGCGACGTGGGAAGACCGATGACGATATGAGTAATCGCTTCTTCTTGGAGAAGTTGAGCGATGCGATTTACCGATTCCTTCGCCGAGACACTCTCCAGGGGCAAGGCGTAGGTGAGGGTTGGATCGGAAAGCGCCAGCCCCACGCGCTTTCTTCCCGCATCGATTCCGAGGAAACGAGGCAGAGTTATTCCCAGCGTTCGGGGATGGGGATTTTTTCCCGGCCGAACGCGGCGGTATCGGTACGAATCTTCCAACGGGAATCTTCGGCGGACTCTTCGGCCCGGAGCTCCTTCAAAAGTTCCAAGGTTTCCCGTTCCTCCCATTGATCGGCGGTATAGATTTTTCCTGTACTGCGCTTTCGAGTCGCCATCGTTGTTCGTTACACCTCTTTCCGTCTGTTTACCTCGTTATTCTTCCCCGGAAACCAGAGACGTCAACACGGAAAAAACGGTGTTTCCGATGTGGCGTGGACCTTCGGTAGAAAAACCGATGGCTTGCGTTTCATCCGGCCCCCCGGAGCGCACTTTCGGTTCCTTCATAAAGGGAAAATTCCGATTGCTGAGGTGCTTAACGGTACGGGTGAGATATCCGAGGAAGCAATTCCAAGCGGAGCGAGACGCGCGGACGCGGGAAGCGGTCGGATTTCTACCGCTGTCGGCCTTCGATGGTGAGAAGAAGGACGGCGCCCGCTTTGATGAGACGGGAGTCGAAGCCCGGGCGAATGGTTAATTTTGCATGATAGACGAAAGGATTAAAAGACTGTTTCAGTGTGGCCGCCTCCTGATTGTTGATGGTGAATGTGTATCCTTGCGGGATGAGGTTGGTCATGAACCTGCGGATCAACGCCAATCCCATCGAATCCTCTTGAATCTTCCCGATCGGGTTTCCAGAAGCGTCCAGAATCTCCCATTCGTCCCGCAGCATCGATTTCATCCCCTTGCGCCGGTACCCACCGACCTTCTCGTTCGTGGTCGAATCGATGACGTCATAGGCGGCGGAAAAGTCGATAACTTGTTGTGCCTGGATATTGAAGACCTCGCGTTTCTGATCTTCGTCGGCAAAGACGCGGATATCTTCCTTAAGTTTGAATGCCTTCTGTTTTCCGTACAGAACGAGGTTACCGTCCGTATCATAGAAGCGGAAAGCGGCACCAAAGAGTTTGAAAAACTGTTTCTTCAAGATCAATTCCTCGCCCGCGCCCGCCACGAAAGCGGGAGAGGCGGAGGAGACGACAGCGCCCGCGGAAACCGGGGAAGAAGGAAGAAGAGCCGCCAACTCCGGGACGTTTCCGATTTTCTTCCAGTTCTCCATGCCCTCTCGCCAAACGTGATGTTCCACCGTGAATTGTCCCTCGTCGAGCATCATCTTGAGTGCGCCGAGAGAGTAAGGACCTTGGTTCCCCGCGTCCGTGTGGACAAACCAGATTTTTTCATCCCCTCCCATACGTCCAAATTATACGCCGTTTTCGGCGAATGCAATCGAAAAGCCGCTCCCCGCTCGGGGCACTTAACGGAAGTTGAGGGGAAAAGCGGGCCAGTAATCCGGCCCTGGTCGGGGCGCGTTCTCTCCCGGAAAGATCTTACGCTCGGATGATTTCGGGAACGCGCCGGAGGGCGTCGCGGACCTTTCCGCCATCCTTGCCGCCGGCCTGAGCCAGCGTGGGTTTGCCTCCGCCCCTTCCCCCGCACATCTGAGCCAAAGCAGCGGCGATCTTTCCGGCGGCGATCTTCCCGGCTGCCTCCTTCGTGACGGCCACGCAGAAAGCGGCCTTTCGCCCGTTCCTGCCATCCGGAGGAGCGCTTCCCAGGACAACGACCTCGGCACGGTGTTTCTTCTCCAAGCGGAGGGCGAGATCGCGCAATTCAGAGGGGGAGAGGTTTTCCTCGAAGGCGGTCAGGACGGAAAGATGGTTAATTTCTTCCGGCTGGACCTGTTCCAGGCGAAGAAGAGCATTCGTGATGCGCAGTTCCGCCAAGGATTTTTCGAGATGTTTCTTTTCGGAGAGAATGGCCTCGAAACGTTCAGGAAGTCGTTCGGTGGAAGCACTGAGTTCTCGGCAGAGCACGGACAGGATGCCCTCATCGCGAACGATTGCGTTGACCGCTTCTCTCCCCGTAAGCGCCTCGATTCTCCGAACCCCCGAGGCGATGGCGGTTTCCGAGACGATACGGATCGGCCCGATCTCACCGCTGTGTTTCACGTGGGTTCCGCCGCAAAATTCCCGTGAAGCCGTCAGGGAACCCTCGGCCTCGCCGTATCTCGGAATCCCCTCGACACAGACGACACGCACCAATTCTCCGTACTTCTCGCCGAAGAAGGCCATGGCGCCGAGGGAGCGGGCCTCCTCAATGGGAAGAACGCGGGTTTGGACCGGAAGATCGCGAAGGACATTTTCATTCGCGCGCCGCTCCACCTCCGCCAATTCTTCTCGGGTCAAGCCTTGAAAATGACTGAAGTCGAAACGAAGGCGATCGGGACCGACATAAGAGCCCGACTGCTGGACGTGGTCGCCCAGTACCGACCGCAGCGCGGCGTGGAGGAGATGAGTGGCGGTATGATTCCGCTCGGTGGCAATCCGCCTTTCCGAATCGACCTCGCAAATTACGGTCGTTCCCGAAACGAGCGATTCGGTGGAGCCCTTTTCGAGGACGCCGATGTGATAATAGACCCCCGCGGGAGTCTTCTGCGTGTCTTCCACGCGGAAAGAAAAACGGTCTCTCTCGAGTGAGCGGATCCATCCGCGATCGCCGATCTGCCCTCCGGCTTCGGCGTAGAAGGGGGTGCGGTCGAGGAAGAGGGCGATTCGTCCTTTCCAAGGGACCGATTTTAAGAGAACCGCCTCGCAGGAGAGGCAATCGTATCCGGTGTAGTCCGTGGGAGTATCGATGCCGGAATCCGGAAACTCTTCCGCCGAGAAGTCGGACGCCTTTCGCGACCTTTCGCGTTGTTCTTCCATCGCTTTTTCAAACTCACCGCGATCGACGGTGATCCCCTTTTCCTCGGCAATCAAGTATGTCAGGTCGGGGGGGAATCCGTAGGTATCGTAGAGACGAAAGACGGTCCGACCGGAGAGGCGGTCTGGGTGCGTATTGATTTCCCTTTCGAGCAATTCCAATCCTCGATCGAGCCGTTGCAGGAACTGTTCCTCTTCCCGGGCGATGGCCGCGGTCACGAGCGCGGACTTTTCCGCCAAGACGGGGTGGGCTTGATTCATCGCCTCTTCGACAAGAGGAACGAAGCGGTGAATCCACGGTTCGGTGGCACCGAGAAGGCGACCGTGCCGGATCATTCGCCGCATAATCCGCCTCAAGACGTACCCCCGACCGATGTTGGAAGGGTATACGCCGTCGGCGATGAGAAATGCGGAGGCCCGAAGATGATCAGCGATGACGCGAAGAGAGACATCGGTCTCTTCGGAAACGCCGTATTGTACCCGTCGTTCCTCCGCAAGGGCGTGGAGGAGGTCACGGAAGAGATCGATATCGTAATTGGACCGGACGCCTTGGAGAACGGCTGTGAGGCGTTCCAGGCCCATTCCGGTGTCGATGGAGGGTTTCGGAAGAGGAAGAAGGCTGCCATCCGCGCGGCGCTCATACTGCATAAAAACGAGGTTCCAAATCTCGATCCACCGATCGCAGTCGCAATTCGGCCCGGCGCAGCGGCCCCCCGAATTCTCCGCAACGCAGGGAATGTCTTCTCCCAGGAAATAGAGTATTTCCGAGCAGGGGCCGCAGGGGCCGGTGTCACCCATCGACCAAAAATTCTCCGAGGCTCCCAGGGAGAGGACTCGCTCCGGCCCGACTCCCGCGATCTTCATCCAAAGACTCCGGGCTTCCTCGTCCGGGGGAATCTCCCCTTCACCCGCGAAGACGGTGTAAAGCATTCTGTCGGGATCGAGTTCCAATGTTTTCACGAGCAAATCACGGGCGAAGAGAATGGCGGCTTCCTTGAAGTAATCCCCGAAGGAGAAATTTCCCAACATCTCGAAGAAGGTATGATGGCGGGCGGTGCGTCCCACCTTTTCGAGATCATTGTGTTTTCCGCCCGCCCGGACGCAACGTTGGGAGGAGGTCGCGCGGGAATAGTCACGGCGTTCCTCTCCCGTAAAGACGGACTTGAATTGGACCATTCCTGCATTGGTGAAGAGAAGTGTGGGATCTTCGGCGGGTACCAGTGAAGAGGAAGGAACACGAGTGTGCCCTTCCTTCTCAAAGAAGCGCAAAAACGTTTCACGAACTTCAGCGGTCTTCATAACGGAAAGGATTCTATGTCAAGAGTTTCGGAGGAAGAAAGGATTTCCGTGGTGGAAGACGTTTTGCAGAGAGAGAAGCGGCGTCATCGATCAAAGTCCCTTCTGGAGGCGAACGGCGCCGCCTCCCGTGTGGCACTCCACGATCCCTCCGGTGGATTTTCGGAAGAAGACGCGATATCCGGGAACGAGGACTTGGGCATAATAATGTCCCGGCTCGGGAAAGCCGAGGGCGGAATTGGGCCAGGTGGTTTCCCGGATATCTTGAGGCGAGACATCGGCGAAGAGGCGGGGGTTTTGCGCCCGGAGTTTTTCCGCGCAGCCTCGCAGCGCCAGAAGACCGTCGTTGGAGAGGCCGTTGACCAATTCCGCGGCGAACGGACCAAAGGTATCGAGAAGACGGAGAAAATTCCGGACGGCCTCGGGCCGAGGCTGAAGAAGGAGCGGCTCCGATTTTTGCGGGATTTCCAGGAGAAGGAGAGGAAGGGGCCTCTCTGTTGAAGGGCCGAAAAAGAGTGTCAGAGAAGCAACTCTGTGTTTCCCAAGGAGAATCGGTTCGGGGAAAACAGCCCGAAGAAACGGAGGCTTTTTCGTGAGATCGGGGATCGGGGTTTCAAGGGGGAGCGGCGTGGCGGCGGCCACGAGAGACGATAAATGAGCCGTCATTTCCCGGGCCGCGGATTCGGAAAGGGCAACCGTGTCCGCGGTCCAAGACCGTAAATCGAGGGAAGGAGCGGGCGAGGAGGGATTGGAACAGGAGAGGCCGCCGGCGAGAACGAAGACCGAGGAAAGAAACGAGATCAAGGGGGTATTTTTCGGGAGAGAAGAATTCATCCTCCCAAATCGATCTCCTCCCCCTCCGCCGCAATGAAAATCTCGACATTGGCATTTCGTGTTTCCGCTTCCTTGTGGAGGACGTCGAGGTGGCGGTCGAGAAAATCGTCCGAGTGAATCGGATCGTGGTGGAAGACAGCCAGGCGCTTGGCGCCGGCCTCGATGGCGCGTTCGAGAACGTGAAAAGTCGAGGAGTGGCCCCACCCGCGGTGGGTTTCGTACTCTTCGGGAGTGTACATTGCGTCGGCGATGAGGAGATCGGCGTCCCGGGCGAACTCAACGATTTCACGGTTCAATTCGTCGATGAAGGAGTTGGCATCCGGGTCTTCGTCGGAAAAGAGGTTGTAATACGGTTCATGATCGGACTGGTAAACGACGCGGCAGCCGTTGTAGGCCAGGCTGTAGCCGAGGGTCAGGACGGGGTGATTGAGGGGATGCGCCGTGACCTCGACTCCCCCCATCATCGTGGTGCCTCGCTTCATCGCGGTGTAAGAGATCGAGGCCTGAAGATCACCGAAACGAACCGGAAAGACGGAGTATTCCATCTGTTTGGTCAGCACGTCCTGCAGGCTGAGATCAAGGGAATCGTTCGTGGGACCGTACACCTTGACGGTATGATGCGGCATATAGATGGGAACAAAGAAGGGGAAGCCGTGAATATGATCCCAGTGCGTATGAGAGATGAAGAGGTTGATCGGCTTTCCGCGTTTCGAAGCGAGCCGCCCTCCCAATTCCCGTATGCCGGTTCCCGCGTCGATGATGAAGAGTTCATCCGACTCCGGAACGGTGACCTCCACACAAGGCGTATTCCCGCCGTAACGGACGGTGGTGGGGCCGGGAGTCGGGAGCGAGCCGCGGACGCCGTAGAAACGAACCTTCATTCGGAAGCCTCGCGGGAGGCACCGCCGCAATCCAGCGGCGGCCGCTTCAAGAGATCAAACGTGCCGCGAGATCGATTCAAGGAGTATTTCCTCAACTTTCCTCTCCCCAAGGTTTTCGAAGGGGGTCCGCGCTACATAGAAGACGTCGACGACAAACCCTTCCCACGTCGATACAATAGCCGAAGAGACACTGATGTTGCAATCCCGAAATGCGCGGGCGATGGAGTAGAGAACGCCGGGCTGGTCCGGTCCGATCACCTCGACGATGATGAACGGAGAGTCAGGGGGGGAGTCGAAGCGGCAGTGATATTCTTCCTTCCTCCCCTTCTTCCGGGGGAGATTCGAGCGGGCGTAGGAGAGGCGGGTGCGGACAAGTTCATCAAGAAAAATCGTCCCTGTGAAGACCTGCTCGAGGTCCTTGATCACGGCTTGCCATCGCGCGGAGTCGCACACCGCTTCCCCGCGATCGTTGCACACGCGAAAGGTATCGATGGCGATGTCATCCGTGCGAGTCGTGATCGTGGCCTCGAGGATATCGAGATTTCGTCCGGTCAAGGCGGCGACGATCTCACAGAAGAGTCCTTCGTGGGAGGGGGTTACGACGGTGAATTCGGTATAGCCGGCGTCGGGAAAGTCCTCGATGTCCACGGCCAAGCCGCTCTTTTCCGCCCTTTCGATCAGTTCAAGATGCCGCGCAATGTGCTCGGGAGTAAACCGAAAAGCATAGGTGGCGTCGATCATCGCGAAGTGTCGTTGAAGCGCAGAAACCTTTTCAGGGGAAATCAAACGGCGCACGCGGTCTTTCCTTTTTTCGATGACTTTCCTTGCCAGATCTTCGGGGGGGAGGAAGGTCCGGCATTGACGAGCCAGGCGGCGGACGAATCGTTCCAGAAGGCTCATTTTCCAATCCGTGAGCATCTGCGGAGAGACGGCGTGGAGGTCCGCCAGGGTCAAATAGGCCAAGAGGGATAATCTGCGAAGCGAGCCGATTTCGTGGGCGACTCGGGAAATGAGAAGCGGGTCATCGATATTTCTCCGAAAGGCATTGAGAGAAAGAAGCATATGGTTTCGAATCCCGAAGAGGAGGTCTTGTCGCCGGGAGCGAGAGACGATGTCGGGAGGAAGAAGTTCCTCCGCGATTCGAACACTTTCGAGCGCGTGGTCCTTTCCCCGCCCTTTTCCGAAGTCGTGGAAAAGAACGGCCAGCAGCAGGTCCCGGGAATCAGGAAACGGAAGTTTCGCGAGAAAGGCCGGGGGATTTTTCAGAAGACGTTCAGCCTTCTCGACGGCGCGGAGAATATGTTCGTCCACCGTGAAGAGATGGATTGGATCGTTGCGCACAAGGCCCTCGAGGAGGCTCCATTCCGGAAGAAATTCCGAGAGAAAGGATTTCTGATCGAGAAATCTCAAAAGCGAGGGGAAAGAAAAAGGCTTTTCGGTAAGAGCGTAAGAGAAGAATTCACGACGGCTGCGGGGAAGGGTGATCCGTTCCGGAAGGGGGGAGGGCTCCAGAACTTCTTCCCAGAGTTTCGAGACCTCCTTGAGCGTCCGGCCGACTTGGTGAGCCAATCGCTCGGGATCGAGAGAAGGATACCGTTCCGCGAGGAGAGACCAATCGACGAGGAGGAAGCGGTTGTCCAGGCGCGGTTTCACGGTATGGAGAAGAAAGCGTACGGCGAAGAGAAGGTCGTAAAGGGGTTTCAATTCCTCCGGAGGTTTCGGAGAACCCGTGACGATGTGGAGCCAATTCCAGGTTTGAATATCCCGAAGCCCTCCCCGGCCGTCTCGAATATCGGGCTGTTGGAAACCGCGGCCCGCTTTCTCCCGCCAGCGATTCCTGGTCTCGGCAAGAAGTTTCTTCTCGAAGTCGGGAAGGGAACGGCGGATCATCGGGACGAGTTCTTCCCTCCAAGAGGGAGGATTGCCGAGGAGAAAGCGGCCGGAAAGAAGAGAGGTGGCGAGGTGGAGGTCGGGAATTCCCTCGCGGGAGAGGTCCTGCCAGGTCCGGAAAAGAGGGCTGGGCCGCCGACCGCTGTCCCAGAGAGCGTTGACGGCGGGAGAAAGATCGAGGGTGCCATCGGAAAGAATCAGGAGATCGATGTCGGAAAAGGGAGTCAATTCGCCCCGGCCGAACCCTCCGATGGCAAGCACGGCGAATTCGGTGGAGGCGCTTCGGGCACGACGGCGATAGGGGTCGAATACGCGTTTCACAAAATCTTCCGTTTTGCGAACGAGGCTCTCGGATTCGGCTCGCGCCCAAGAAAGAAGGGATTCGTTTGAGAAAGACTCGGATTCCGTGATCGGCGAGGGAACGGAGGCGGAGTCGCGTGGGGCGGTCATTCCTGTCCGGCGGGCGTGGGCGCAGGAATCGAAAGCGGTGTCCGTTCGATCTTCACTCGCGGCGGGGGATCGGGTTGTTCCGGAGGACGCGGTCCCGAGAGGAAGAACGTCAGTATTCCCACCAGGAGCAGTAGAGCCGTGAACGCAAGTGCGAATCCATAGAGGCGATTCGGACGGACGGTGCGCACCGCCTGACGGGCCTTTTCGGCGCCGATGCAGTCGAGGCAGAGCGTCATTCCCTCCAGAGTGCCCACGCATTCGGCGCAATAGGGATGGCCGCACTGGGGACAGAGCGCGACGGCCGCGGCGTCTTCGTGATTTCGGCAGCGCGATTCCGTCGCAGAGGGCTCCCGGGTGACGCGAAAATGCGGCGGTAATTCCTCGGCATCCTGGATCCCTTCCGTCGGAGGTGGCGGAAGGTCGAAGAGTGTGGAGAGATCGGGATGAGAGGCCGCGGGAAGCCACTCCTGTTTTTCCTCGCTCCAGATGAAATCGGTCGGCCGGAACGAGCCCGCGAGGAACCAGTTACGCAGTTCTTCTCTCGTCGCCGGCCCGTACGTTCTGCCGTCGATGGCGACGAAGTACGTCCGCGGTTCGTCACTCGTCACGTCGCCCGAACCTTGTTGGATGGGGAGGGAATATCCATCGGCCGTCTCGAGAGAAGAGCCTCTTGGAGGGAAGCGGGGTCGGAAAAAGAGAGGTCTCCGCCAACGGGAATTCCGAAAGCGGGGCGCGTGAAGCGGAGATTCGGGAAATGGGAGAGGGTATCCCGAAGGTAACCGGCTGTCGCTTGACCTTCGGTGCTGCCGGGCAACGCCAGCAACACTTCCTCGACCGAGGGAGACGAGTTGGAGATACGCGAGACGAGAGAATCGATGTGAAGTTGCGAGGGGCCGATTCCGTCGAGAGGCGAGATGAGGCCGCCGAGAATGTGATAGAGGCCCGCGAACGATCCGGTCTCCTCGATTCTCCACGCGTCGGTCGATTCCGCGACGACGCAGATGAGCGAGGAATTTCGCGAAGGATCGCGACAAACGGGGCATTCTTCTTCGTCGGAGAGGATGTGGCAGAACCGGCAACGGGTCAGGGAAGGGGGGATTTCAATCAAGGCCTGAGCAATCTCTCGGGGAATATCGGGCGGTTGTGAAAGGAGCCAGAGGGCGACGCGGGTCGCGGATTTTGTGCCGAGCGTGGGAAGACGCGAAATCGCGCGAACGAGTCTCAGAAAAGATTGCGGGCGAATCTCCATCGTTTCACCATTAGAACCGGCTCGTGCCGGAAATGCAAGTTTTCACGAGGGGCGGGGTGAGGCAAACGAGGCGGCGAAAGGGTAGCCTTTCTTCCGCCGGGGGGATGGCAAATTTTAGATAGGGGCGAATTTCGGGAGACAGGCCTTCCCGGAAGCGCAGACCTGCCTGCCGGCAGGTAACCGGCCGAAGCGCGCCTCCCTGGGAGCGCAGGCGTTTTGCCTGCAAAAACAGGCTCGTAGAAGGTTACCTTTCGGCCGTCCCGATCATATGCAGGGTTTCGTCCAGGAGTGGACTGATACGATTCGGCGAAAAGTGCCCATTTTTCGCCAGGCACCCACCCCCAGGTTGACCATACTTTATGCGTGGAATAGCCTTCCTTCTGTGAATCGAACCGTCGTCTTTCTAAGCGTTGTTCTTGTTTGTCTGCGAGCGCGGTGATTATGAAACCGGCGCGGATCGTGGTTCTGGGATACGAATACTTTGCCAAGAAGATCGTGTCGGGCCTGCGCTTGAAAGGAGTGGAGGCACGTTTTCTCTCCCGCCGATTTTCTCTTGGGGACCTCCTGTTTCTTTTTCGCGCGGATTTGATCTATTGCATCGGGGGGCGCGTTTCCGATTGGAAATTGAGGATTTTCCAGATCTCAGGGAAGAAGATCGTAATGCATTGGGTCGGAACGGACGTGGAAAAATTTGCTCGGGAAAAGCCCGGGACATTCACCGCGCGGTGCCGCCATTTGACCGAGGATGAACAGTTGCGAGAAGAACTGTCTCAGAATGGTATGAGAGCAGAGGTATGTCCGATTGCGGCGATCGAAGTTCCGGAGAATCCTCCTCGGTTTCCCGCAGGGAAATTTGCAGTATTGGCTTATGTTCCTGAAACACGTGAAGAATTCTATGGTCGAAGAATAATCGAGGCCTTGGCTGAAACGTTTTCAGATATTGTCTTTCATATTTGTGCAAATACGGGGAAGAACTGGCGAAAACGGCCGAATGTGAAATTTTTCGGATGGGTGAAGAATATGTCGGAACAAATTCGGGCGAGTCATATTCTGATTAGACCGACCCGACACGATGGCGTTTCGTTTATGGTGCTGGAGGCGTTGGCGCACGGAAGATATGTTATTTGGTCGCGCCCTTTCCCCTCGTGTTTCCTTGCCACCGAGAGCGAAGAGTTTTATGAGTACGTGGCGCATCTCTTTCGACGTTGGAAAAAAGGAGAGATGGAAATAAACGAAGCGGGACGGCAATATGTGAAAGAGACCTTCGAGCCGGGGCGGGTCTACGACGGCCTGATCGAGACATTGCTCGAAGAGAGAAATGACCGAGGATGAGACGGGAGGCGAAAGGGTGTGAATATGAATTGATGTCCGCCGAAGAGCCGCGATCGAAGGTGATGCGAATGTTGCGGTCAAGGGAACCCTATGAATTCTGACTTTGTTCCGAAATGGTTGAAGAAGGTGCGCACTCCCGGGACATTTCTGAATAACGTCGTATCACTTACAACCGGAACAGGATTGGCGCAGGGGCTTACGCTCCTTCTGGCGCCGCTTTTGACGAGGCTTTTTTCACCGGAGGATTTCGGAAGTTTTGCGATCTATCTCGCCGCCGTTTCGCTCTTGGGGGCCCTGGCGGCGGCGCGGTATGAGTTGGCGATAATGTTGCCGGAGAAGGATGAGGAAGCGCTGAATTTGGTCGCGCTTTGTTTTTTCCTGGCGGCGGGCGGATTGATTCTTCTCACGATGCTCTCCGTACTGGCGGTGAAGGGGAAATGGTTGGGAGAGTGGAGCTGCGAGTGGATTTATTGGATTCCCTTTGCGGTCTTCTTGACAGCCTTGCGGGAGATTCTGGGAAATTGGTGCGCCCGAAAACAGGAGTTCCGTTTTCTGGCGACGATGAGACTGGGACAGACCAACGTTGTGTTGGCGATCAGCGTGGCCGCCGGGCTGGCGGGTGCGGATGGAAAGGGACTGATCGCCGGCCACATTACGGGATTGCTCTTCGTCTGCGCCGGACTTTTTCTCTTTTTCTTGAGAACCGCCGGAGCGCTGCGGGGAGCCGTTACCCGATCCGAAATGAGAAGGTTGGCGGCGGTGCACAAGGACTTTCCGTTGGTCAATTCCGTGCATACCCTTGTGGATATGCTCCAATCGAGCGGGGTACCGTTCGTGATAGGAGGGTTTTTCGGCGGAACGATCTTGGGATTCTATTCCATCGCTCAACGCGTGCTGACCGCTCCGCTGGGGGTGGTGGGAAACGCCGTGAGCCAGGTCTACTACGAGAAGGCGGCTCGCGGGCGACGCAAGGGAGAGAAACTGTACTCCTCGACGCTGAGCCTGCTGAAAGGCCTTTCCCTCCTTTATTTTCCGTTTCTGGCAGCGGGACTTGCGGGAGGTCCGGACCTTTTTGCGTTTGTCTTCGGAGCCGGTTGGGGAGAAGCGGGGAAATTGGCCCGCATTCTGGCTCCGTTTGTATGGCTTCGCTTTCTCGTATCGCCTCTTTCCCGGTTGCCTCTTGTGATGGAAGAACAGCGTCGGGCTTTCCTCTTCGGTATCTTTTACAACATCGCGGTGATTCTTCCGTTGATTCTTGCAGGGATTTTTGGACAAAAAATATCGGAAGGTCTTTTCTGTTCCGTTGTCGTGTCTTCAACAGTGTTATTGTTTTATCTTCGATGGTTGTTGAAGTTGGCGGCAGTGACGGAGGACGGAAACGTTTAATGATGAGGAGAGACGCCGGCGAGACGGTCGAGAACGAAAATGGATAGTACTGCCTTTTGGGACGGCCGAGCCCGGAAACTGGGGCATACTGGTTGGGCTGACTTTGCAACATATTGCTATGATCAATGCCTTCGCTTAAAAGCGATAGATAAGGTATTGAAGGATCAAAAACGACATTTCCGCTGTGCTCTCGATTTCGGTTGTGGAACAGGTGATTTTTCGCGGCTCTTGGCACGATGTTCTGATTTTGTTATTGCCGTCGATATTGCTGAAGAAGTGATTCGGATTGCGCGAACTCGAAAAATGTCGTCGGCAATAACATTTACGCGTTTTTCTTCTGATGTATTTGAAAACACCTTTGATGTAATCTTGAGTGTGACAGTCCTTCAACATATTGTGGATGAGAAGGAATGGAAAATGATAATCGACTCCATGGTGAATTCGTTGGAAGAAGAAGGATTGTTGATTCTCTTGGAAACGTTTGGCTCGATGACTGAGCCTCAAGAAGAGACGGTGTTGAGACCTCTAAATGTATTTTTGGAGCGCGTAGGTTCAAAAGGAATGACGCTATTATTTCAAAGTAATTTCCACCATCCTGAAATTGTTCCCACGAAGGCCTTCCGGTGGTTTCGGCGCGCTTTTCCGATTCGGCTTCTCAATCGAGTCTACGAACAGGGTTCAACGGCGGCCGGACTCGTTCTTTCCATTATTTCGTTTGGGATCAGTGCCTTCGATGACGGCCTGATGGCAAAGGAGTCTCCGACGAAAGTGCTTGTTTTGAAAAAGACAAAGAAGAGGGGTGAATCTTGAAGGGAAGGCGTGAAAACCTAGGCTGCAGCCTGAGATGACAACGGGAGAGATTCTTTATCTGGCCTTTTATTGGCCGCCGATCGGGAATCCTCAGTCCTACCGCGCCTGGAACCTGGCGCGGGGCTTGGCGCAACGCGGCTGGAAGGTTCATCTCTTCGCCTCGCATACCTGGACCTATCGCCACCGTGATTTCCGTCCGAAAGTGGAGTGTCCGAAGAATCTCTTTGTCCACAGAATCCCTTCTCTCTCCCTCCCGGTCCCCACAAGGGTTCGCAAATGGTTGACCCCGCCGGGAGAGGCGGATGCCGAGTGGACGTGGCGGGGTCCGGTGCGGGATGCGGTCGAAAAGATTCTTGTGGAGTGTAAACGACCGATTCTGTTTTCTTCTTCGTATCCCTACACATCTCACATGGCCGCCTTGGAAGTGAAACGAAGGAATGCGGTTCCATGGACATCTGAATTTCGGGATCCTTGGACTCGACCCTTCGAAGGAGCGAGAGGAACCGGAAATGAAAGACGTATGGAAGAAGCGGTCTTTCGAACGGCGGATCGGATCATCGTTGTGAGCGAGGAGATGAAGAGGGCGCTCTTCGGTGAACGGATGACATGGGATGAAAAGTGCGTCGTCTTGCCCGGGGGCTTTGACGAGACGGAGTTTACGAATCTTCTTCCCGCGGAACTCCCCGGGCCCCCGCCGCGATTGCTGTTTTCCGGTACGGTTTATTACAGTTTTCTCCCGGCTTTGAGAACACTTGCTTCTGTCTGGAAGGAAACGGGAGGGAGCCTGATCTTTTTGGGCTCGGAGCGCCGACCGTTGAGGAAAACGGGTATCCTGAAAAGAAAAGGTGTCTTTCTTCTGCCACGTATGTCCGTCGAGCGAGCGCGCGGTTACGAAGCAGCAAGCGATTATCTGCTAATCGTTGTTCCGCCAAAAGGTCAATTTGTTTTGACAGCCAAATTTGCGTCCTATCTTCGACATCGTAAACCGATCGTATTGCTTTCTCCCCGGAACGGGACACTTCAGAGAATCTTAGATGGGGGGCGTTATCCTCATCTCTTACTGCCGTTGGAAGAGCCGAAGGCGTGGGGGAGGCTGCTCGAAAGATGGTTGTCTCGATCGCAAGAGACGGTTCCCGAGGAATTCGTGCGTTCCTTTTGTTGGCCGGAGATCGTTCGGCGACTGGAGAATGTTTTTAAGGGATTGCAGGAAGGAGGATGACGGATGTTACGTCTTCAGCAAATGTCAATAAATCCCTTCGTTGAGGGGGTATTTTAACAATGAGCAAAGGAGAATTTCGGTAAACAAGCCCACCTGGGACCGCAGGCTTCTTTCCTTCCAACAGGGTTTCGTACGGCCTGCCGTTTGGCGGACTGGATCGCACCTCGTTTTCCGACCAAGGAAGGCCTGGTGTCGTCCGGAAAAAGCGCCCCTTTCTCGCCATACCCCCCCGCTTCCTTTATTTGAAAGTTGAAAATTCGGAACAGTAGCGTAGGATTATCGTGATGCGTACCCCGGCGGGAACAATGAGAAATCTCTTTTCGGCCTATGTTTCGGTCGTGCTGGGCTTTGGACTTTCCGCCTACGGCCTTGCTCCCTTTCCGGCTCCGCCGCCGAGAAGTCCGGCGCTCGGTCTCGTTATCGCCGTTGCCTTTACCGCGACGCATGCTGTTCTTCCGATCTTCGTGTTTTACGGTGTTGAAACCGTCATCAACCTTGCCGGGTTATGTATCTCCCTTTTTGAATCGAAGAAGAGGGGCGAGGCGGAAGGCGCGGTGGAAGATGTCGCGGAGAAGATGGCCGTTATCTTGAAGGTGTTCCGAGTCGTTCTCTATCTTTTCCTGGGGAGCTGGTTTATTCTTCCCATCATCGGTTTTGCCCGTGTTCTGGGGGGAATCGCCGGTGCAGGTTTTATCATCGGAGCAATCATTCACGTCGTCGCTTCCGGGAAGGAGAAGGCGGCCTGGACGGTTATGCAATACGGTTCAACCGCCATTGCGCTTTTGCTTTTCGCGTGGCAAGTGAACCGCGTGGGGCTCTCGCCGGGTTGGCTGATTGCGGCGGCGATCCTTCAGGGAGCGCTTCTGACGATCGCGGAGGTGGCCTTCCGGCCCGAAGTGAATGCGATCGTGGAGAAACGGGTGAAGAAAAGCCTTTTGGATTGCGTGCCGAAGGTCGATTCTTGATGGGAATGTTCTTACGACAAGATGGCCGAAAATACGCGGAAAACGACATGTTTTTTCGATTTCATATCGTGCCGAGTGAAAGACGAATCAAGCGGCTCCCTGTGCCACTTGAAAATGTTCCGGTTTCTCGACGAAATTTTTGCGACGGAAAAGTAAAACGCCGCTTGAAAGCCCGGGGGGGCTGACCGCTTCGCCCCCGACTTTCCGGCGAGGGAACGGATTTTCGAAGCGATCAGTAGCCGGGTTGGAGCTCCGGAATCTCAGCGTTGACGCCCTTCCGCATCGCCTCGAAGAGCGGCCAGATTTTGTTGACATCGCCGCGCCATTGGAAGGTCTTCTTTCGATAGCCTTCGTCATACAAATTGGCCGTTACGATGATTATGTCTCCGACGACCCAGTAGTCACCCTTGAGTTGGAAGCGGGCGGCGTTGGGCGCCGCAGCGGCCACTCCCGCCTTTCGCCAGTCGTGCCAGAAGATCTCGCGGAACCCCTCGGAAAGCCACTGGTGTTCTTCCGGACCGGACTGATAAGTGAAGGGGAAGACATAAGCCAGCGCCGGAGCCTCTCCCGTAACCTGGGGTGCGATCCAATTCTCGTCGGGTCTCACGGGCGGCGAGGGCTGATAGACGGGTGTCGTCGCGGAGCGTGTCGAGGGGGCCTGATCTTCCGGGACCGGCGCCGGTGCTCCTCCCGGTAACGTCCGCTCCGCCCCGAAGTCGTAAGTCAAGGAGACCTGATGTTGATCTCCGAGCTCGCCGAACGGGACGAAGGCGTAATCAAGAGTGAGGTCGTTCCAGCGGAAGGCCGCTCCGGCCGAGAAGCCGTTGTCCACGTCCACGCCGGAGTTGAAGCCGGTTCGAAAGGCGAGGTGACGCGGCAGAATCCAGAACTCGCCTCCGACGCTTCCGGAGATCTCCTGGTTCTTCGTCCAGTCCATCTCGGCCGAAAGGCCCCAGCGTTCGTTGGGCGTGCGGTATCCGACGGCGGTGCGGAGAGTCAGCGGAAGTTCTTCTTCATCACGGTCGAATTGCAGGCGCGTGCCGAGGTTTGCCAGGGAGAGACCGACGGTCAGGCCGCGGACGGGAGGGTGGAAGAGGGCCCCGAAATCCGCGGCGAATGCCGTGGCGGAGGCGTCGTCGAGTTTTTCCTGGAGAACCTTCAAGGTGACGCCCAGGTCGAGGAAGCTGCGCAAGGGCCGCGAATAACTGAGGCCGACCATCCAGTCGCTTCCGGAGGCCGTTCCGAGGGTTTGGTTATTCTGACCCGAGGCGATGGTTGTGCGCTGGACGGAACCGAGATCGACGTAAGCGGCGTTGAGCCCGAGGGTTCCTCGGCTTCCAAGCGGATGGAGATAGCCCAGGTAGCTGTAGGAGAGGTCTTGGAAGAGAGTGTTGTGAACGAAGCCGAGTTCCTTTCGGCGGATGCGCGCGGGGCCGGCGGGATTGAAATAGAGCCCGTAAACGTCGTCGCTCCAGGCCGCGTAGGCGTTGCCCATCGCGGCGGCCCGCGCGCCGGAGCCGAGTTCGAGGAAGGAGGCGGCGGTCGAGCCGGCGGCGGAATCGGCGCGCGCGGAAGAGAGCGGGAAAACGAGAGCGAAGGACAAGAGCAAGAGGAACAATCCCGAGCAGTGAACGGCGAGAGGGAGGGGGGGGCGAATTCGGCGGAGGGGCGGCGCGGGCTTCCTCATCGGATCACCATGAACTTCTTGACGACGCGGTCGCCGTTGGGCGAGCGGATAATCGCGAAATAAACACCCGAGGCGACATCCCGTCCGTCGTCGTTCTTGACATCCCATTGGACGTTCCCGCCGGTATTCGTGGCATGGATGGCGCTGATTCTTCGTCCCGCCATATTGAAGATCTCGATGTCCACGGTACTCGTGACATTTCCGAAGATCAGGCCGGTTGAATTATCGCCGGGCACGAAGGCGCGACCGGTCTGTGCGTTTCCGTCATTGGGTCGGAAGGGATTCGGATAGATAATGACGTTGGAGAGGTTCGCGGCGGCGGCGGCACCGAAGACGGCATAGAGTGTGAAGTGGGTGACACGGGCGCTGACATAGTTCTCCACTTCGTTCACGACGGAATTGTCGATCTTGATCCAAGCACCCGCCGCCTCATCGTAGTAGTAGATCGCCAGAGTGGATTCAGGAACGGTCAGCGTCGATTCGTCATACGGAATCACGATCGTGACCTCACCGGAGAAGTTCGTCTGACCATTCTCGAGCGTGAATCGTCGGTATGATCCCGCCCCCGGTGACACGAGGAACGCTCCCGCGCCCGGCGCCTCGGGCGGCGGCGTTGTCAGGATTTCCATTCGGACCCAGGTGCTGTCGGTCGGAGAGAGCACGCCGGCGGGGAAGCGCAATTCCGTTCCGTCGTAAACGAGGACGGTGTCATACTCGGCATCGATGACGATCTGCCGACGGATGTGGTCTCCGGTCGTCGTATCATCGTACTCTCGGATGACGGGCGAAGCGGAGTCGATCATAACGGCGATCACTTCGGGCGTGGAATCGATCGTCCCGTTGTTGAGCGTCGCGGTCGCCCGTACTTCGTAGAGGCCGTCCGCAAAACCCGTGAGATCCCAGACGGTGGACCAGAACGGCCCGGAGGTGTCGGGGTTGGCGGCGCCGGCTCCCGCAACGACGGGAACAGTGTTCCAGGAGACGGCACCGTTCAAACGGTACTCGAAGAGAACCTTCTGGAAGGAATCGTTGAATCCCGTGGCGAGGGTGAGGGCCGTTCCGGTGACGTGAGTCGTGTCGGAGGGAATGGAGATGATCTGGGCGAAGGGCGGCGTACTGTCCGGAAGCGTTCCGCTGGTATCAATGATCAATGTCCTGACCGCGCTCCGAACAGCAGCGCTGAGAGAATCCTGCGCGGTGACACGCCAGTAGTAGGTGTCGGCCGCGTAAGAAGAGAGCGGTGTATAGGAGGCGCCCGTGGTGGAAGAGGAATCGGTCAGGAGAGCAAAGGTCGGATCGGTCGAGAGTTCGAAGAGATAGGTATCGGCGTTTCCACTCCAGGTGAACGTTGGAGCCGTGAGCGCGGTTACGGTCGAATCCGCTGGCGTTCCGAGCGAGACAGCGAGGTTCGGAACGAAGTGGATGCTCCAGGCACTCGTCGTGAAACTCCCCCCACCGGAATCCGTACCCGTGACGCGCCAGTAATAGGTATCTCGGGGATAGGCGGCCGTGGGGGTGAAGGAGGCGGAGGTGGTTGTGGCGGAATCGATCAGGAAGGCAAAGGCGGGGTCGGTCGAGAGTTCAAAGAGGTAGGTGTCGGCATTTCCGGTCCAGGAGAACGTCGGCCGCCGCAGGCTCGTGTCGACCGCGTCAGGGGGGGCCACGAGGGTGACGGCGATGCCGGTCGTAATCACGATCGACCGAACGCCACTCGTCTCGACGTTTCCGGCGTTGTCGAATCCTATTGCGCGCCAGTAATAGGTGTCCGCCGGATAACTGAAGAGAGGCTGATAGGAGGTGGAATCGGTCGAGGAAGTGTCGAAGAGGGTCGCGAAGGAGGCGGAGGTCGAGATTTGGAAGAGATAGGTATCGGCGTCGCCCGTGACCGTGAAGACCGGTCGATTGACGGTCGTGACGGTGCCATCGGCGGGGGTGCTGAGTGTGACACGTACCGAGGTATCGACGTAAAGGGTTCTGGCCGCTGCGATAGAGACGTTCCCGAGCTGGTCCGTTCCGGTCACGCGCCAGTAGTAGATTCCCGCCGGAAGGGGCCGCGTGTCGGGGACGATGTGGGTCCCTGAGTTCGTGAGCGCTGTTTCAACGAGGGTATTGAAGGTCGGGTCGTTGTTCGAAACCTCGAGAAGGTAAGTATCGGCGTCTCCCGTCCAGGAGAAGATCGGCGTGGTATCGTTGGTTTCGAAGAGGTCGGCCGGGGAGGTGAGCGCGACGGAGACGGAGGTGTCGATGACAAAGGAGCGCACGGCCGACGTATCGACGTTCGTGGCGTTGTCGACGGCGATGACGCGCCAGTACCAGGTGTCTTCCGGCGGCACGGAAGCGGGGGTGTAGGTGGTCGCGGTCGTCGCGACGGATTCTCCAAGAACGAGGAAGGAAGTATCCCGGGCCGTCTGGAAGAGGAAGGTGTCCCCATCGCTTGTCCAGGAGAAGGCCGGTGCGGAGTTGGTTTCGAACCCGTCGATCGGCGAGTCGAGGGCGACCGCGACGGAGGTGTCGATGATCAGGATACGGTAATCAGCGGTATCGAAGTTCCCGGCGACATCCCACCCGGTGACACGCCAGTAATACGTGCCCTGAGGGTACGGGGCGGCGGGAGTATGAGCGGTTGCCGCGGAAGGCGTGTTCGAATCGATCAAGGCAGCGAAGGTCGAATCGGTGGAAGCCTGGAACCAGTACGTGTCTGCTGTGCCGCTCCACGTAAACGTCACGATCGTTGCGTTCGTCTCGAAATCCGATGCGGGCAGAACCAGAGCGATGTCGGTATCGACGACGAGGGTTCGCAAAGGCGAGGTCTCGACGTTGCTTGCGGCATCCGAGGCGATGACGCGCCAGTAGTAGGTATCGGCGACGAGAGGCGAGGCGGTGTAGGAAAGCAGCGAGGTGTCGACGGTCTGAACGATCGCGGTGAAGGCCGCGTCCGTCGCGATCTCGATCCGGAAGGTGTCCGCCGTTCCCGCCCAGGTGAAGACCGGTGTGACGATGTTGGTTCTCTTTCCGTCGGCGGGGCTTCCGAGGGAGACGGAGACTTCCGTATCGATCGTGAGAGCGCGGGACGGCGTCTGATCGACGTTGCCGGCGGCATCCTGCGCTACGACCTTCCAGTAGTAAGTCGCTTGCGGATAGCCGGACGCGGGAGTGTATGTCGTCAGCGTTGTGACGGCGCTGTCGAGAAGTGTCGCGAAGGTGGAGTCGGCGGCGAGGGAGAAGGTGTAGGAGTCGGCATCGCCGGTCCAAGTAAAGGTCGGAGTCGAATCGTTCGTCAGGAAATTGTCCGCCGGCGCAACGAGTGCGACGCTGATGCCGGTATCGATGAAGAGGATGCGGACGGTGCTGGTGCCGCTGTTGTCCGCCGCATCGACGGTTCCCACGCGCCAGTAATACGTGTCGGCGGGATAGGAACCGGCCGGCGTGTACGAGGTTCCCGTGGTTACGGTGGAATCGACGATGGTTCCGAAGAGGTTGTCCGTTGCGATCTGGAAGAACGAGGTCTCACCCGAGGTAATCCACGAGAAGGTGGGCTGCGTGTTGTTCGTCTGGAAGGAATCCGCGGGGTTTTGGAGCGTAACCGTGACGGCGGTGATGATAAAGAGCGTGCGGCTCGGGGTCGTCTCGGCGTTTTCGGCGTTGTCGAGTCCGGCGACGCGCCAGAAGTAGGTATCCGCTGCAAGACCGCTTGCCGTGAAACTCGTTCCCGTCGTCACGGTGCTTTCGGAGATCGTGGAGAAGGCGGCGGCGGTTGCGATCTGGACGAGATAGGTATCGGCGTCTCCTGTCCAGGAGAAACTCGGCGTGGTGTCGTTCGTCTGGGTCGCGTCGGCGGGCGAGACGAGGGTGACGTTGATGATCGTGTCGATCTCGATACGGCGGGGGGAAGTAGTGAGGAGATTACCGGCGCGATCGCGCGCGATGATCCTCCAGTAATAGGAGTCCGAGACGAGACCAGCCGTTTCGGTGTAACTCAGCGCGGCAAGCGTCACGGAGCGGTTCGTGAAGCCGAAGGCGGGATCGGTCGAGATTTCCAACGTGTAGGAATCGGCGTCACCGGTCCAGACGAAGGTCGGTGTGGAATCGTTCGTTTGCGAATCGGCGGCGGGAGAGACGAGCGCCGCGTTGATCTGGGTGTCGATGAGAAGCGTCCGCGTCGGAGTCGTATCTTGATTTCCGGCATTGTCGACGGCCCGTACACGCCAATAATAGGTGTCTTGGACGAGAGGGGAGACCGGTTGAGCTGAGGTTCCGGAGGTCGTGGCGCTGTCAAGAACCGCCGCAAAGGCCGCATCCAAGGCCAACTCCCACCTGTAGGTGTCGGCGTTTCCGTTCCAGAGGAAGGTTGGTTGGAGGACGTTTGTTTCATGGAAGTCGGCGGGGGTGACGGCCGTAACCGCGATATCGGTATCGACCGTGAGAGTGCGGTACGAAACCGTCTCCGCGTTTCCGGCGGCGTCGTAAGCAGAGACCCGCCAGTAATAAATGCCGTTGGGGTAGATTCGGGAAGCGGTTACCGTAGTCCCGGCGGTCGTGACACTGTCGAAGAGAATGGCGAAATTCGAGAAGAGGGAGACGTCCAACACAAAGGTGTCGGCGTTCCCGAACCAGACGAAATCCGGAACGGAGTCAGGCGAGACGGTTCCGTCGGCGGGGGAAACGAGGGAGAGCGAAATTGCGGTATCGATGACGAGAGTTCGAGAGGCGGAGGTCTCGATATTCCCGGCGGCATCGGAAGCGACGACACGCCAGTAGTAGGTGTCCTGCGGGTAGACACCGACCGTGGAGTAGGAGGTGGTGTTGAGGAGCGCGGAGTCGAAGAGACCGGCGAAGGCCGGCGAAGTCGAGACCTCGATCGTGAAGGTCTCGCCGTCGCTCGTCCAGGAGAACGTCGGCGTGGAATCGTTGGTCAGGGTCCCGTCGGCGGGAGAGACGAGTGTGACGGTGACGGAGGTATCGATGGCGAAGTTCCTGACCGGCGTTGTCTCCACGTTGCCCGCCGCGTCCCGGCCGGTTACGCGCCAGAAATAGGTTCCCTCGGGAAGCGCGGAGGTCGTGTGTGTCGTGAGTGCCAGAACCGCCGAATCGACGATACTTGCGAAAGCGAAGTCGGTCGCGACTTCGATCGTGTAGGTGTCGGCGTCGCCGGTCCAGGAGAAGGTCGGCGTCGAATCGTTCGTGGCGCTCGAATCGGCCGGAGAGGAGAGCGAGACGGAGACGCCGGTATCGATGACGAGCGTTCGGGTACTGCTGGTTGCGTTATTGCCGGCCCGATCCGTGGCACGGACGCGCCAGAAGTAGGTATCGGCGGGCAGCGGAGCGGCCGTGTGTGTCGTGGCCGCCAGGATCGCCGAATCGTTGATGGAACCGAAAGCGGGATCCGTTGTGATCTCGATCGTGTAGGTATCGGCGTCGCCGGTCCAGGTGAAGGTCGGCGTGGAATCGTTCGTGAGAGCGTTGTCGGCTGGCGCCGAGAGTGCGACGGAAATCGATGTATCGATAAAGAGTGTTCGAACGGTAGTGGCCGCGGTGCGGTTTCCAGCCGCGTCGATCGTGTGGACGCGCCAGGAATAAGTATCCTGCGGCAGACGGGAAGTGGGGGTTGCCGTCGTGGCCGTTGTCGTTTCGACGAACGCCAAACTCGCGAAGGCCGGCGAAGTCGAGACCTCGATCACCGATGTCTCGGCATTCGCCGTCCAGGTGAAGGTCGGCATCGGATCATTTGTGGCGGCGGAGTCGGCGGGGGAAACGAGCACGGCGGCGGCGGGAGGCGTCGTATCGATCCACAGGATTCGACTCACCGTCGTGTCCTGATTTCCGGAATTGTCCCGCGTCGCCACCCTCCAGTAGTACGTATCCTCGGGATACGGTACGACCGGCGTGTAAGAGTCGGCGGTTGTGCTCGTGAAACTATCAAAGAGCGACGTGAAGGCGGCCACGCGGGAGATTTGGAAGAGGAATGTGTCTCCGTTTCCGCTCCATTGGAACGTCGGCGTGGTGTCGTTCGTCGCCGTCGAATCTGCGGGAGAGAGAAGATTGATGATCAGGCCGGTGTCGATGAAGAGGATGCGCGCCGCGGTCGTGTCGGCGTTTCCGAGACGATCCATTCCACCGACACGCCAATAATAGGTGTCTTGCGGATAATACTGCGTCGCCGTGAAGGTCGTCATCGCCGTCGTCGTGGAATCGAAGAGAGCGGAAAAGTCCGAGACCGTCGAGACCTGAAGGATAAAGGTGTCCGCATCCCCGCTCCAGGTGAAGGTCGGCGTCGTGTCGTTGCTTTGGAAGAAGGCGGCGGGCGAGACGAGGGCGACGGCGACGGAAGTATCGATGTGGAAAGAGCGCGCGGCCGTTGTCTCGGCGTTGCCCGCGCGGTCCCACGCCCCTACCCGCCAGTAGTAGGTGTCTTCTCCAAGCGGAGAGGAGGGCGTGAAGACGGTCGCCGCCGTTACGGTTTCCACCGTGATCGAGGAGAAATCGTTCAACCGGGAAATCTGAATCCGATACGTGTCGGCCGTTCCCGTCCAAGTGAACGTTGGAGGTGTCACGTTGGTGTCGACTCCGTCGGCCGGAGTCGCCGCCGTGACGGTTATTTCCGTGTCAATGAAGAGTGACCGCGCCGGAGAGGTTTCGACGTTCCCGGCGGCGTCGGAGGCGATGACGCGCCAATAGTAGGTGTCGGCCGGGTGCTCAGACGCGGTGAAGGCGGAGGAGGCCGTAACGGTGCTTTCAGCGATCGAGGAGAAGTCGGCGACGGTGGAAAGTTGGAAGGAATAGGTATCGGCGTCTCCGGTCCAGGAGAAAGCGGGAGTGGTATCGTTTGTGGCGGCGGAATCGGCGGGAGAGACGAGGGTGATGGAAACACCTGTG
>RFFU01000004.1 GCA_003697085.1 Candidatus Hydrogenedentota bacterium | reverse complement strand
GCGTCGTGCCTCGCTCCTACGACCCGGCCGCGTCCGCTCTCGCCGCATCCGTGCGTCTCGGGCGCCATGAGGCGCCCCACGGACGCGGCGTTCGAATCCCGGTTTTTTTTTTTTGAGGCTCGGAGAGGGGGGGATTCGAACCCCCGATACCTTTCGGTATGCCGGTTTTCAAGACCGGTGCCTTCAACCACTCGGCCACCTCTCCCTTTTTGGGACCTGCATTTTCCCGTATGGCTTTTGAATTTCGACTCGTTGAAATGTCTCAGCGGAGGGGGAGGGATTCGAACCCTCGGTACCAGGATCACTGGTACAACGGTTTTCGAGACCGCCCCGTTCAACCACTCCGGCACCCCTCCGATTTTCTCTATAATACTCCGTCGTGCGGAAATGTCACGTGCTTGCTTTTGCCTCGGAGCAAGGGCAAATCATTAGTGTTGGTGGATTTTAGTCGGTGTACTGTCCCGGAGGCTCGGGACTGACTTCCGGCCGACAGAAAAACTATTTGCGGAAAATGGAAGAGGAAGCCTATCCAAATCGTGACGGGGTTTTCCAAAAGGGGAAGTGGGCGTATCGTTTATGGAAATTTCCGCCCCCCCCCCTTCCTCTGTCTAATGTCTCAATACGCTGTTCCATCCAGTCGATATAGAGGTTATGCAGTGGCACTGGAAAAAATCAGGTCTTCTCGCCGCCTTGATTCTTTTCAACTTTCTCTTCGTAATGACCGCCTGTTCCTCTTCACGTATCTCTTACCGCGAACTGAACCGGCAACTGGCTTTGGCGCGGGCGGAAAAGCAGGCTGAAATCGATCGGATGAAGAAGGAGATGGCTTCGCTTCGGTCCATTGCTGCTGAAAGAGATGGGTTGCGTGTTAAGCTGGAAAGTGTTGAGCGGAGAGCGGAGGAATGCCGCGCGGAGAGATCGCGTCTGGAGAACCGCTTACGGGAGATGGAGAGGGAACGCGCGAAATGGGAGCGGACACGGAAGGCGGCGCGGGAGGCGGCGGCCCGGGCTCGGGCAATCGAGGAAGAGAAAAAACGGATTGAGAAGCGGCTCGAGAACCTCATCGGCCGGCGGCAGTTGGGCGTCGATGTCACCGAATTGGGAGTGCGGATCACGGTGCGGGATGCGATTCTTTTCCGATCGGGGAGCGCGGAACTGCGGGGGTCGGCATGGGACGTTTTACGTGAGGTGGCGGGCGCCCTGGCACAATCCCAGGCGAAGGAAATACGGATTGTCGGACATACGGACTCGATCCCGATCCGTACGCCTCAATTCCCCTCGAACTGGGAACTCTCCGTCGCACGCGCCTTGGCGGTCCTTCATTCCCTCTCGCGAAACTTCGGGATTCCACAGGAGAAGATGGTGAGCATCGGTTATGGGCCCTACCGTCCGATTGCGGATAACGGAACGGAGGAAGGACGCCGAAAGAACCGCCGGGTGGAAATCTACCTGATTCCCGAGGGAGAAGCATCGAGCCCCGGCGCCGGAGGGTAAATACTTCCTTTTTTCGGAGGAATCCAACGGACGAAATCGGAGAAGCGCTGCGCGACGTGATAGGCGACGATCGCGACGGCATTGGAGAGATTGATCGAGCGGCAATCGGCAGCCATGGGAATATAAACGCTGTTATCTCCGATCCAGGAAAGACCGGTGCTCTCCCTTCCGAAGAGGAGAACATCATTGGGACTCCAATCGAAGGAGAAAAACGGAGCGCGGCCGAGTGGATCGACGAAGACGAGCCGCCTGGCGTTCGTGGCGGTTAAGAATTCCTCTTCGCTACGAAAGATACGGAGGCGGACCTGCGGCCAGTAATCGAGACCGGCTCGTTTGAGCGCGCGATCCTCAAGGGAAAACCCCAACGGCTCGATGAAATAGAGGTTCCAACCGATAGCGACGGAAAAGCGAGCGATGTTGCCCGCGTTTTGTGGTATCTCCGGATGAAGTAACGCTATGGCGGGCAACGTGCGTTCGGAACGAAGGCCTTTTCCGAAGTCAGGCGATCAGGCGGCAGCTTTCGATCGTGGCGACGTTGAGTTTGGCCAACACAGACTCTTTCGCGATCCAACCCTCCGCGGTATGCACGAAGCCGAGTTCGCTGAGGATTCGGTGTATGTCTTCCTCCTTGAGAATCCGTTTTTCTTGGCGGGACAGTATGAATCGGAGCCGGACCATATCGAACTTCACGAGATAGGAATCTTCCATGATTTCCTCTCCTTTTTTGTGGAATCGAGTCGCCCATGCGGAGACGAACTCGTTATTGGTATTCGGCGCACCGAGGGCAAATCTTCATTCTTATCGGGATTTTGGATTTTTTTGGGAAGAAAGTTTATTGAATGAAAGAGAGGGGGATTTTTTCGAAGGAAGACGAGAGTTCGACTTCTCAGAAAGGATAAAATTCGTTGCTGGATGGAGGTGAGGGGCTCACGTGGGCGAACCAGGATTCGAACCTGGGACCTTCTGGGTGTAAACCAGACGCTCTGACCAACTGAGCTATCCGCCCGACAGAACGCACCAATCAAAAAGTGGGGCGACATTGCGGTACCGGGAAAAGTCAATACCTCGAACGATGGAGCGGGAGACGGGATTTGAACCCGCGACCCCAACCTTGGCAAGGTTGTGCTCTACCGCTGAGCTACTCCCGCGAATCTCGAAAAAGGATACTCGTTTCGAAAGGAGTGGGCAAGAAAGAATCCGCTCGGGGCGGGAAAGGCACAAGTACACGGTGAGCCACCTCCGGGCAAGACTAATACGAACGAATGGAGCGCGGGCTCTCCAGTCAGCGGAGGCGCACGGGCCCTCTTCTCCGTGAGTTCCTGATTTGTCGTCTGGAGTTTGGAAAACTCGCGCCCCATTCCATTTTTTGAGGGAGTGTGACCGGCAGCGACAATCGGGACTTTCGGAGGGATTTTTAATCCCTATGCCTCTCCGTAATTTTTCCTGCGTCCTTTTTTCGTCCGTTTCTTTCATTGACGTTAGCGGAATATTTCGTCGTCCTCGACGGGCAAACGGAAAAATTTGTTTAAGAACTTTGTAAGTCGGTAACAGATTTCGCGACGAAAAGAACGGTGATCGAGGAAGGGTTCGTTGGATGGTTCGTCGGTGACCATGGCGCGCCTGAAATCCTCGAACGGAACCGTCCCGGGGAGGTCTCGGGAGGATGAAGGAGATTATCAGGAAAGTTGGTGACTGGCCGTGGAATTCGAGAATATTGAGAAGGAGGCTGAGGAAACTATGAAGAGGCGGAAGGAAATTCTGGGGAGAAGAGGGACGACGGGGCTGGCGGTTTTGTCGATTTTCGCCGGGTTGGTGGCTGTTCTGGCGACTCCGAGCCAGGCGAGGAACAAGGTTGTCATGGAGGGAAAAGAACCGGCCTACCAAGTCGGTCGTTACGACAGTCACGATCGATTTCGCTATAACGGCGAGGGAATCATTCACGGCGTTGGAAAAATCACGATCGATCTCGATCCCGATGCCAAAAAGGGATCGGTCGTGGCAACCTTCAAAGGGGAAGACGGAGAATGGAAGGTTGTGCAAGAAAAGTTCAAGATGATCAAGACGAATGTTTATTTGCACGGAGCGACGGGGGGAGATGTCGATGCTTCGATGAGTCCGCCGGTGTTACCGAAGATCTGGACCTACGTGGCCACGTGGGGGCCGGCAGTCGTCTGGCACAACGGGAAGCTGGCGTGGAAGGGCGTCGGCCACCTTATGGTGACGGAGGAAGTACGCGATCCCGTGACCGGAAAGGTGGACTTCAAGGGGCCGATGAAGGTCAAGGAGTATCCGGGATCGGTTTACAATCCCTCGGGCATCCAGGTCCATTTCGTGGCGCATCCGAAGGAGGAGCCGACCAAGGGTTATCTACCTCCCTACACGAAATTCCTGCACCTTATGTATGACACGGTCGAGTGGAAGTAAAGGAGATGGAAAAAAGCGTTTCACGCGGCACCGACACGTGGTCGCCGGCCTTGCGCCGGCGGCCCGTGTTTTTCCGTGTGCTGTCGGGAAGAGGAATGTTGCTTATCGCGGGGGGGGTTCTTTTCGCGGCAGCCGTGGGGTGCGGGGCATCGAGGCACCCAGGGAGGAGAACAGAATCGCCGGCGAAAGAGGCAACCGCCTCGCCCGCTTCGATGCCTCATGCGGAAGAATCCGCGAGTGAGCCTGCTTCGTGGGAGGAGAATAAATCCGAGAAGCCCACGGCCGCGTCTCACCCCTCGGGAGAAGGTTTGCCTCCGTCCGAGAATGATCCACAAACGTCCCAGCCGGAGAGTTCCTCGAACGAATCAGGAAGATCTTCCGCGAGAGGTGACGGATCTTCTGAACGGCAGGGGAAAGAAGCGGTCGTGAAAGTGGCTATTCATGACGTGAAGTTTGATCCGGCCGAGATTGTCATCAAACCGGGGACAAAGGTTGTGTGGACAAACGAAGATGCTTTTGAACACGACGTCACAAGCGGCAAATCCTATAATGGGCGTGAAGCCCGCGGTATGAAGCAGACGAAATTTCCTGATGGCAAATTCCAATCGGGCCTGTTCGGCCAGAACAAGTCTTTTGCTCACACGTTTACCGAGCGGGGCACGTTTGATTATTACTGCAATATCCATCCGTTCATGGTCGGCAAGGTGATCGTAAAATGAGGAACCCCCGGTTGGGGGAGGCTCGAGCGGAAAGGGAGTCCAACGGCTTATTTTCCGCTTCATGAGTCGGCTTCCGGCTCGATTTCCGGAAATTCGTTTCCGGGGAAAGGCCCCTCCTGTATAATCTAGTCGACGGTTTCGCCGGTACTCTTCTCGAAGTCGCGGACTTTCTTCAGGGGGCTTGGATTGGTCCGACCGGCGGCGAAGAAAGAGGTGTTCTTATGGAAGGCATTCTCACATTTGTATTCGTCCTTGCCTCGTTTCTCCTTCTCTTTTCGTTCGCCCGCGTGCGGCGCCTTCTGAAGCGAAGCCGGAGGACCGAGCGAATTCTGGTTGAGGATTCGTTGAAGCACCTTTTCGAGGCGGAGCGCCGCGAGCGGACGGCGACGATCGAAAGTCTCGCCGGAGCATTGGAGATATCGACTCGCCGTGCAGCAGAGATCGTGAATAACCTCGGCAAGGGGAACCTCGCTCGTCCTCGCGGGAACACTCTTGAACTCACGGGCCCCGGACGCAAGATGGCGGTTCGACTCGTCAGACTCCATCGCCTCTGGGAAAAATATCTGGCGGACCAAACGGGGGTGGATTCTCGGGAATGGCACGAGGAAGCGGACGAACGGGAGCACTATCTGACGGATTCCGAGGCGGCGGAGTTGGAACGCCGGCTCGGCCATCCCCGCTATGATCCGCATGGAGATCCGATTCCGACTGTCACGGGCGAACTGCCTTCCCCCGAGGAAGGCTCACCGTTGAGCGAGATGTCGGATGGAGAACGAGCCGGAATCACGCACATCGAGGACGAACCCGGAAATCTCTACAGGGAATTGACCGAGCAGGGATTTGAACCGGGTATGGAGATCGAGATGGTGTCACAGGAGGGGGAGATTACGCGCTTGAATTTGGAGGGGGTTCCGAAGGAGATTACGCACGCGGCCGCGGCCAACATCTTCGTGGACCGTCGGGAGCAACCGAGGAGAAGGAAATGCGGGGAACGAAGGCGCGATGCGGTTACGGGAACTCTGGCGGAATTGGCCCCGGGAGAAACGGGTGAAATCGTGGCTACCGCGCAAAGTCTCCGGGGGTTGGAGAGGCGAAGGTTGATGGATCTCGGTTTTCTTCCGGGAACGAAGGTTCGTGCCGAGTTGAAAGCGATGAGTGGCGGGGTGACGGCTTATCGTATTCGTGGAAGTTTGATCGCCTTGAGGCCGGAGCAAGCCGAGAAACTTCTCGTGAGAAGAGTCGGCAATATTCATCGCGTGGCAGGGGAACCGGCGGCGTCCAAAGGCTTATGAGTTCGGGGCGTTCCGAAGCGAGGGTTCCCGAAGCCTGCGCGGGGTGTCCCGTGCACAACGTGGAGAATCTCGTGCGCCTCGGGATCGATATGAACGACTGGGATTATGTTATTGCGCTGGCGGGGAATCCGAATACAGGAAAAAGCACCGTCTTCAATCGCCTGACCGGATTGCGGCAACACACCGGGAACTGGCCGGGCAAAACAGTCACCCGAGCGGAGGGAGGATTCGAGGTGCGCGGGGCGCGTTACAAGCTCGTCGATCTCCCAGGCACTTATTCGCTCTTTCCGATCAGCACCGACGAGGAAGTGGCCCGTGACTTCATCCTCTTTGGAAATCCCGACGTTGTCCTCATCGTGCTCGATGCGACACGGCTCGAGAGAAACCTCAATCTCTGCCTTCAGATATTGGAGATCACGGAGCGTGCGGTCGTGTGTTTGAATCTCATGGACGAGGCCGATCGGCGCGGTCTGAGGATCGATGTGCGGCGCCTTTCCAAGGATCTGGGCGTGCCGGTCGTGCCGACTGTGGCGCGTTATGGAAAGGGCAGTTCGGAGGTGGTTCGGGCTGTTTGTGAAGTCGCGGAGGGGTCTTACCGGTGTCATCCGCACCGCAAAACCGTCCTTCCTGCGGAAGTGAGGGAAGCGCGGGACGAGGTGGCCGCCTCTGTACGCCGCGCCTACCCGGACTTGAAGAACGCCGGATGGGTTGCGTTACGGCTCTTGGAGGGGGACGCGACCGTCGAGGACGGATTTCGTCGGGGATTGTTGGGATCGAGTCCGGTCGTGGGGGACGGAGAGGGAGGGAGGGATGAGGAATCCTTCGGAACGAACACGGAAAGGGGAGAGCGGCGCGAGGCGATCAGTGAGGCGCTCGAGACGGCGGGCAGATTACGGTGGCGCTTTCGCGAGTCCCTTCGTGATCGGATCGTCGAAAGCCTCTATACGGAAGCGGCTCGTATTGCCGATCGTTGCGTGATTCGCGAAGGCGCGGCGATGCGACGGGATCCGGATCTCGTTCTCGATCGAATTCTCACCCATCCGGTGTGGGGATTTCCCGTAATGTTGGGCCTCTTGGCGATCGTGTTGTGGTTGACGATCGCCGGTGCGAACGTTCCTTCCGAGATGATCTCGAGGTTCCTCATCGGGAAAATCTATCCCCTTTTGAAGGCAGGGGCCTCTTCACTGGGTCTTCCGCGGTTTCTTGTCGGCCTCCTGATTGACGGGGGATATCTGGCCACGGCCTGGGTGGTCAGTGTGATGCTCCCTCCAATGGCGATCTTTTTTCCTCTCTTCACGTTGCTGGAGGATTTCGGGTACCTTCCCCGCGTCGCCTTCAATCTCGATCCCCTCTTTCGAAGGGCCGGCGCCCACGGAAAACAGGCACTGACGATGAGTATGGGATTCGGTTGCAACGCGGCCGGCGTAGTGGCGACGAGGATCATTGATAGTCCCCGCGAACGACTGATCGCGATCATTACAAACAACTTTTCGATCTGCAACGGGCGATGGCCGATGCAGATCTTGATGGCATCGATCTTCGTGGGAGCCGTCGCTCCGCCTGTGCTTGCCGGAGCCGTTTCGGCCTTGGCAGTGCTTACCGTCGCCGTCACCGGCGTGATCCTTTCGCTTTTGGTTTCCTGGGTTCTTTCTCGAACGGTGTTGAAGGGGGAGGCTTCCGTCTTCAGCCTCGAACTTCCTCCCTACCGCCCACCGCGAATTCTTCAAACGTTGTATACTTCTTTGATCGACCGCACGATCATCGTTCTCGGCCGGGCCGTTCTCTTCGCTTTCCCCGCGGGATTGGTGATCTGGTTGATTGGAAACCTTTCTTTCGGAGGAGCGCCTCTGGCTGTTTCCCTCTCCCGATTGCTCGATCCCCTCGGAACCCTCATGGGGCTCAACGGAGTCGTTCTTTTGGCGTTTATCGTTGCGATCCCCGCGAATGAGATCATCATTCCAACGATCCTGATGTTGACCGTGATGGTCGGAGGTCTCTCCGGGGTCGGAGCGGGCCCGGGAGTGATGTTTGAGGCGAATTCGATCTCCGAGACGGCGCGGATATTAGAAGCCGGAGGATGGACGCTTTTGACCGGAATCAATTTGATGATCTTCAGTCTGTTGCATAATCCGTGCAGCACCACGATCTTCACGATCTGGAAGGAAACGCGGAGAGTCGGCTGGACACTGCTGGCAACGTTCCTGCCGGTGGGAATGGGGTTCCTGGCGTGCGTGGCCGTGGCAACGGTCTGGCGTGTCTTGACGTAGTGGGAACGGGCTTATCGGATCGGCGGATATGATCACGCGAAGATTCGGACGAACCGAAATAGCGATGCCCGTCCTTTCCTGTGGCGGTATGCGGTATATGTACAAATGGCAGGATGTTGAGGAGAAGGAGATCCCCCGGGAAAATCAACGGAATCTTGAGGCGACGATTCGCCGCGCGCTCGAACTCGGAATACGCCACATCGAGACCGCTCGTGGTTACGGGACGAGTGAGCGTCAGTTGGGGCGGTTGATGCCGCGTTTGAAGCGGGACGAGTTTATTCTTCAAACCAAAGTGACGCCGAAGAAAGATGTTTCGGAATTCGTGGCCGAATTCCACGATTCGCTTAAGCGGTTGCGGGTGGATTTCGTGGATCTCTTCGCGTTGCACGGTTTGAACAACGAGGAATTGATCGGATGGGCTCTGAAACCCAACGGGTGTCTTGCCGCCGCGCGGAAGTTGCAATCGGAAGGCAGGGCCCGTCACATCGGATTCTCCACGCACGCCCCGCTCGATCTCATCCTGGAGGTGATCAAACACGAGCGGGACGGAGGTTTTGATTATGTCAACCTCCACTGGTATTTCATTTTTCAAAGAAACCTTCCCGCGATCGAGGAGGCGGCAAGGAGAGATATGGGGGTCTTCATCATCAGCCCCTCGGACAAGGGAGGAAAACTCTATGATCCGGGAGACGAGATGCGGCGTCTCTGTGCCCCGCTGGATCCGATTGTTTTCAACGACCTCTTCTGCCTGAGAAACCCAAATGTTCATACCATCAGTATCGGCGCGGCGCGCCCGGGGGATTTCGACCTTCATCTCGAGGCGGTGCGGCTTCTCGATCAAGCAGAGGAGTTGGTGCCCCCCATTGTGGAGCGGTTGGAGGGAAGATGGAGGGAACGCCTCGGTGAGGAATTCGGACGGCGCTGGGAGGAAGGATTGCCGAACTGGAAGGACACTCCCGGCGAAGTGAATATCCCCGTCATTGTCTGGTTGCGGAACCTGGCCCGCGCGTACGATCTCGTTGGATATGGAAAACTTCGCTACAATCTGCTCGGTGACGGGGGCCACTGGTTTCCGGGCCAAAAGATTACCGCGGCCTCGAGCGAGGAACTCAGAGCCGCTTGCGCCCGCTCACCCTTTCCGGAGGAGATTGTTTCTGCTCTGATGGAGGCGCACCAACTCTTCCACGAAGAGAAAAAATGACCCGCCGAAAATGTCGTATCAGAAACAAGAGGGGACGAGTCGGCGAGAGTTTGATAGCGGGTGAGGAGCCGCTTCCCCCTCCTGTCTGCCGGGCGACTGCCGGCCGGAAAGGGGGGAGGGGCACCGAAGATGTACCAGATCGGAGGGCGAAGACCGATTACTGAGTTCGTGTTCCTGAGCCCTGATACAATTTCCCGACCCGGGGGATCCCGAGAGGATCATCGACATCGACGAAGGCGATCGGGATGCTTCTTCCGTCCTTTTCTACGTGAAAATGGAGATGGGGTCGGGTGGAGTATCCCGTGTTGCCGCTGTGGCCGATGATGTCCCCCACACGAACGTGGGTTCCAATTCGAATCGAGGTTGTATCGAGATGGGCATAGACGCCGACTGTTCCGTCTCGATGCCTCACCTTTACGACATTCGCGATCCTTTTTTCGAGCGGGACCATTCGGTCGTAGGGGCGGTTTCGGACAAAGACGACCACGCCGTCCCGGGCGGCGGGGATGGGTGTCCCCACGGGCATAGACCAATCGAAAGCGTAGGTTTCGTTTCCCGTATGGGAGAATTCTCCTCCGACTCCTTGAACGAGAAGAAAGTATTCCCGGGTGTGGGGAAGGGGAAGGTGATAGAGCGGGTCGACGCGTACGAAGAGCGCGGGATTATCCTGGTGAAGAATATTGGAAAAGAGGCCGGTACAACCGGAAAGCAAGAGCATCAGAGAGAGAACGAGAAGAGGAGATGAGATTCTAAAGTGGAGAGGCTGGGAGGCCGAAGAGAAAAGGGAGCAGGTGTCCGGCGGACGTTTCAGGGAACGCGGCATCATAGTTGATACGATAATGGAGGACGGTCGGAGAATGAAGAAGAACGTAATGAGCAGGATTCAGAACCTTTGGGCGCATTTTTCCAATGATATGGGAATCGATCTCGGGACGGCCAACACGCTGGTTTACGTCGAGGGGAGGGGGATTGTTCTGAGGGAACCGTCCGTCGTAGCGCTGCGGGACGGCGAGGTGTTGGCGGTGGGGAACGAGGCGAAACGGATGGTGGGACGCACGCCCGCCTCGATCCGCGCCATTCGGCCGATGCGGGACGGCGTGATTTCGGATTTCGGTGTCGCGGAGAGGATGATCCGTCATTTTATCCAGAAGGTCCACAATCACCGCAACCTCGTGGCTCCCCGGATTGTGATCGGTATTCCGTCGGGGATCACCGAGGTGGAGAAGCGGGCGGTGAAGGAGTCCGCGCTTCAGGCCGGGGCCAGTCGCGTGTGGCTGATCGAAGAGTGTGTGGCGGCGGCGATCGGATGTGATCTCAAGATCGAGGAACCCAGCGGAAAGATGATCGTTACGATCGGCGGAGGCACGACGGAAGTGGCCGTCGTCTCGCTCGGAGATATCGTCACAGCGCGGTCCGTTCGGGTCGCCGGGGACCGTTTGGACGAAGCGATCGTGAATTATATGCGGCGCGTTCACAATATTCAGATCGGCGATCGGACCGCGGAGGAGATCAAGATCGAGATCGGAAACGTCTTTCCCAGCGAGAACGATTTGGCGACGAAGGAGGTCCGGGGGCGCGATATGACGGGACTTCCCAAAACGATCTCCTTGACGGCGGGCGAGATTCGAGAAGCGATGATGGAACCGGTGAACGCGATGGTCGATGCCATCCGACAGACGCTCGAGGATACCCCGCCGGAGTTGGCGGGCGACCTGATGGAGAATGGTATCACGGTTGCCGGCGGCGGCGCTTTGCTGGGCGGCCTGGAACCTCTTCTTCACAACGAGACCGGACTTCCCATCAGGATTGCCGAGGATCCCTTGACGGCGGTGGCGGTCGGGACCGGAAAGTATCTTACGGAAATCAAGCGGACACTGCGAAAAGCGGTGTGACCGCTCGGCACTGAGTTCGATTCCGCGGGTTCGAGTATGAATTGCGGATCGGCCGAGATGGGAACCCGCGAGCGGGAATGGGGGAGAATCCGCCGGGCCTGTCTCGGCGGACTCTTCCTTTCCGCGGTCTTCTTCCTCCTTGAAACAAATGCCGCCTTTGCCGCTTGGCATCTTCGTATTGCGGCGAAGGCCGGAAGGATTTCGAGTGCCGTTTCAGAGGTTGTTACGGCCGTGAAGACCGTCGGAAGGCGCGAGACTTACCTTCGAAGCGCGGGAGCCGGGGCCTTTGC